>JAFWRV010000481.1 GCA_017519685.1 Clostridia bacterium | reverse complement strand
CCGTTGATTAAACAGCGATGTGCTTGAATATTTTTATGATTTTACAATCTTTTCCCTGAGCGCATTTATTTGCGCTGATGTCATACCGCCGCTCATAAGATACTGTTCGGCGCAGGCAGAAAGGTCCTCATTATAATAATCGGATATTTCCTTTCCTGCCATACCGTCAATCATCGGGTTTAAAACCTGATCCACAATAAGATTATATTGCTTTTCCTTGGTTTCCTTTGTTATGCCGTAATAATTACCGTAAGTAATCATATAATCTCTTACAATATCTTCATATCCGGCGCCGCTTAACGCCTCAAGAAGCATACACATGAAACCGGTTCTGTCTTTACCTTCTGTGCAATGAATCAGATACGGACCGTCGTTTTCAAGCATTGCAATTAAGCCATCTGCCGCCTTCTGTCTGAATTCGTCGGATCCGAAATTCATATTCATCGCAAGCGGAATCACTTTTCCGTTATTATAAAGCGAAAGGAAATAATCGCAGCTGAAATTTTCATCGGCAATATAACCCTTGATTTTTTCATCGTTATCAGCAAGATCAATGATATATTTAATACCTGCCTGTTCAATCAGCCGGTTTACATAGGTCGCGCGGTTATGCTGATTATCGCACGGTGAAGCGGAACGGAAAACGAAATTATTCTTCATCGTTTCGACCTGAATACCGCGGAAATTGGCAAAAATCTCATCGCTCGAATATGCATTTCTGTCATCAATGTAATGTATATCACGCGCTTCCTGGGTATCTATGTACTTTGATTTATTATTGAGAGAAATCGTTACGGTTGTATTTTCATCGGCATTCGCAATATTCCAAAAATCATCACCGTTATTGACGCAGATTTTTATATAAGGATATCCGGGATAACCGATAACAAGCGGCTCGCCGGTTTTTACATAATAGCCGTTATAGTAAGGAATATCCTCTGTTTTGTATCCGTTTGAAAATTCAACATCCACGCTGTCACCGAATTCAAAACCGAGCGCATTAAAATCATCTATAGTAATATCAGCATATAATCCGCCGAATTCCGTTTCGTGCATTACGGATAAATCTGAAACAGAGAGGTCTTTTGATTTGTCTTCATCGTCATTTATCTTTCCGCACCCGGCAAATACAGTAATTATTAATACAATCGAAATCAAAACCGCAATGATTCTTTCAGAGTTATTTTTCATAAAACCTCTCCTTATAAATAATAAACATATCACTATGTTTGTTACTGATCGTTCTTTTTTCTGCCCTGATTCATAGCCATGTTGGTATAGCCGTCATCCGCCTCAAAATCTTTACGCCAAAGCGAATACATTTTTTCATAGACTTCTTTATCAATTTCGGGAGTACCCGTCGAGCAAGTCGGCAGTAAAGCATCTCCGGCAATCACGGGGTCTGTGCACGCAACATCATCGCGCCATTTATCCCGTTCACTTTTATCACGAAGGTCGGGAATTTTCATACTGACGCCGCCGTTCAGAACGGAACGGTATGCAAAAAGGCCCGGAAGAAACATATCCATCGCTTCATATACGTCTATGATGTCCGCGCTGTCATCCCCGAGAATTCTGCGAACGAAGTTATACATAGTGTAGTAATCGGAACCGCCGTGACCGAACGCGGCGCTTTCATCCGAATTTGTCTCCTCGGGTTTATAACTTTTAATGTCCTGAGGCGCATATTCACCGGAATAAGTATCGGCATTGACATAGATTCTGTCAACACCTTCGCCTGTGTCCTCACGGGCTGATTCCATTCTTCCGTGCGATCCGTAAGCGGAGTACCATATCGAATTTTTATACAATCCGCCGTGAATGCTTTTAATAATGCCGCCGTTCTCAAGGGTTACCATTTCAATTCCGAACGAACCCGACTTTGAACCGACACGCCTTTTGCGTTCGGCCATCGTACCTTCAAGTCCGATTACGGATACAGGCTTTAAACCCGTCATATGAATCATCGGACCGAGAGAATGCGTGCAATAATAGGTGGCATACATATTGTTGCGCCAGTGATCCTCTTCGCCGTAAGTGATACTCGGCCAGATTGATTCACAGTTATGAATATATTCACACTCGCCGTACTCAAATTCGCCTATTGTTCCCGCTCTATAAAGACGCCGCATTAATACGGAGCAGGCATATAGCAGTAATTTTCGCCGTATGCATAGATTTTACCGGTCTCCTCGACAGTCTCAATCAGTTCAACGGCTTCCTTCATCGTCTGAACAGGCAGAACCTCTGAAAAGACATGTTTCCCCGCTTTCATTGCCTTAATTGCGAAAGGAGCGTGCTCAGTCGCGTAATTAGCAAGAACGACAGCGTCCATATCGTGCAGGATAAAATCGTCAAAATCCGTATAGTAAGATATATCGGCGTCATTAAGCGCTGCTTTCTGACGTTCCAGACCTTCAACCCATTTATCACAGATAGCGACCACCTGCGCGTTATCAGCGCTTTCGCAGTAGTTAATCATACTTGTTCCGCGATATGCGCCCATAACGCCTATTCGGATTTTTTTCATAATTATACCTCCGTAGGTTTATTTAAGATATTTTTCCGCGCAGCTGAAGAACAGAGTCATAATTCTCGATATGGACGCTTTATCCTCGCAGCCGTGACCGGAATCCGGGAAAGAAACAAATTCATGCTCAACGCCGGATTTTGAAAGCGCCGCGTCAAGGTCCAGCGCATTCTGATAAGGAACTATGGTATCCTGCTCGCCGTGGCCGAAGAACGTGGGGACGGTTTCTTCGTTTACAAAATGTAACGGTGAATATTTCCTCAACGCATCTGCTGAATTTTCAATATTTTCGGGAGATATTTCACGCTTTATTCCCCAGCTTATTATACCGCGGAAATACTCTGTGCCTACTGCCTGTGAAACACTGTTTTCCTCTGAATAATAAAATTTGTTTTCAAGGTCGGTCGGACCGCAGAGTTCAACAACACAAACCGGCTTTACCGGAGCGATGTGCTGAGCGGTATATGCATAAAGCAGAGAAAGATGACCTCCTGCGGAAATACCTGTAAGGAGAACTTTATCAAATGATACACCGTATCGCCCGCCGGTTTTCCTGATTGATGTAAGCGCCGATGTGATATCATCCATAATATCTTCAAAGCCAACCGTTTCGGAAACGTATCTGTAATTCATACAGGCGCAGGCAAAACCTTTTTCATCACTCATCTGCATCAGTGAACCTGTATAATCATCCTTACTGCCTTCTACCCATCCGCCTCCGTGAATGCAAAGAACCAGACCGTTGTTGCCGGATAATTTTTTCGGCATAACGAGATCATACGTCTGCCTGCAATCGCGCGATACAGTGTAATAACGGTTAAGAAAAATCCTGTGGCGGGGATAATATCCGATATATCCCTTAATCAAAGAATTAAAAAAATCTTTAAAACCGGATAATAATAATCCTATACGATTAAT
>JAFWRV010000480.1 GCA_017519685.1 Clostridia bacterium | reverse complement strand
GTCAAAGAAACGGCTAATATCAGGGAAAGTACTGCTGTCACCGTCTTTACGGTCCTTTTTTTCATGGAGTTTCACCTCAAATCAGCTCGTTTAAAAAGGCTGTTTTTTTATAAATATTATATCACCTGCGCATAAAATTTCAATAAAAGAAATTCTGTTTACGCTGTAAATTTATAATACGACTTGTTTTAAATCGCCGACTGTGATACGATAATCACAAAGGAGTAAAGAGATATGAAAAGCACATACGGATGGACAAAACAGTTTCTTACGAAAGACGGAAAGCCCATACTTCCGGTTATGGGTGAATTTCATTTTTCCCGTTATCCTCATCGTTACTGGAGAGAAGAACTTGAAAAAATGAAAGCCGGAGGCGTGGAGATTGTTTCAACCTATATTTTCTGGAATCATCATGAAGACATACACGGCAATATTCACTGGGACGGCGACCGTGATATTCACAGCTTTTTGAAATGCTGCGGCGAGGTCGGCCTTCTCGCGTTTCTGCGCCCGGGCCCGTGGTGTCACGGCGAGGCAAGGCACGGAGGATTTCCCGACAGACTAATTGAATCGGATATGCATCTGAGAAGCAATGACCCGGCTTATCTCGGGGAAGTCCGCCGCTTCTGGTCTTCTCTTTTTGAACAGACAGAGAGCGACCTTTTTAAAAACGGCGGTCCGGTTATCGGAATTCAGATTGAAAACGAATACTCAAAAGGCGGAAGCGGATGCGGTGACGAGCACATACGTACCCTTACAAAAATCGCGAAGGAAATCGGTTTTGACGTTCCGCTCTGGACAGCAACGGGCTGGAGCAGCTACATAGGCGACCTTCTTCCGGTGAGCGGTGGATATGTTGAGGAACCCTGGCATTCCTCAATCGGAGAGCTTCCGGCTAACGACTGCTTCATCTTCGCTGATAAAGAACATCTTCCCAACATCGGAAAATACCTTTTTGACGCTTCTCTTTTCCCGTTTCTTACGGCGGAGCTCGGCGGCGGACTTCAGGTCACGTATAACCGAAGACCGCGAGTCAGCGCGGCTGACATCGGCGCCGCTTCTCTGATAAGACTCGGAAGCGGAGCAAACCTTCTCGGCTACTATGTTTTTCACGGCGGCACTAATCCCGTAGGAGAAAAATACACACTCCAGGAAAGCAAATCGGTCGGAAACAGCTGTGACCTGCCGGCGTTTTCCTATGATTTTCAGGCGCCGATTCGTGAATTCGGAAGCATCGCCGAAAGTTTCCGTGAGATAAGAATGCTTTCCATGTTCCTCAAGGATTTCGGCGAAACACTCGCTCCGATGGACGCCGTCATCCCTGAAGACAGTCCGCGCGACCCCGAAGACACGGAATCCCTTCGCACGGCTGTCAGAACAGACGAAAAAAGAGGTTTCATTTTCATAAACAACTATCAGCGCAGAAGGAATATGAAAAAGCATGAAAATGTCTGCCTTCGCGCCGGTGACGTCAGTTTTGAGCCGATAGACATTCTTCCCGGCGAATACTTCTTTTTACCGTTTCATATGATGCTCGGCGAAACGGAGCTGATAAGCGCTGCGGCAACTCCTCTCTGCAGACTTCGCGACGGCTTCGTCTTTTATGCCGACCGTGATGCGCGGTACCGTTGGAACGGAAAGTCGGCAAAAGTTCTGACTCTTTCCCGCAAAGACGCGAAAAATGCCGTCAAAGTAAAATTTGACGATGAATATCTGATTATCTGCAAACAGCCGGTCATTGAAACGAGTGACGGCGTTTACTGCCTCGCACGAAAAGATGTTGAACTGAAAATCTTTCCGAATCTGCCGGATTCCGGCGCCGAATTCGAAAATGAGCCGTCACGCTGCACTCTTCCGCTTCCAGAATCGGCTATAAAACTTACCGTAAATCCCCTTATGAAAGTCAGCGATATTTACCGCGAATATGAACTCCTTTTAGACGGAACAATCACCGGAGACGACGTTTTTCTTACGGTGGATTACGAAGGCGATCAGGCTGAATTAATAGTTGACGGCATAAAAGCTGCCGACGATTATTACCGTGGCGATTGCTGGGAAATAGGCCTTAAAAGATGGGATTTCCCGAGGAAAATGCTTCTTCGTATCTTTGCCATGACTCAGGGCGCACCGGTATTTACGGATGAGCCGCTGAATTTTGAAAACGGAAGAGCACTTCGGCTGAACGGAGTGACGGCAAAAGAGGAATTCAGGATACAGATTTCACCGGATATCCTTTCCGGGTCCGATAAAATTTAAACGAAAACACACGGAACTCAAACGAGAACCGTGTGTTTTTTTGCTCTGTGTTATATTTCAGTTTTTATTTTGGAAACTACGCTCTTGCAGGAAGCATCAACGCTTTTATTACAAACGTTATAATGCGAAACAGGAAAGTGAAAACAGGCT
>JAFWRV010000479.1 GCA_017519685.1 Clostridia bacterium | reverse complement strand
GTCGGCGCGTTCGCTTCCAAAATAACGGCAGGCGCGGTAATCACCGAAGCAGGTCTGCTGTTTTCGGGGCCGGGCGACCCTCTCGGCGCTTTCATCGCTTCATTCTGCGCGGTGCAGATAGGAAAACTGATAAGCGGCAAAACCAAGCTTGATATCATACTCACTCCCGCCTGCTCTATCCTTGCAGGTTCAGCGGCAGGTCTGCTGATAGGACCTCCCGCGGCAGTGATTTCAACCAAAATCGGTGAAATTATCCAGTGGGGAACAGAAAGACAGCCGATACTTATGGGCATCATAGTCAGCGTTGTTATGGGCATCTGCCTTACGCTTCCGATAAGCTCCGCCGCTCTCGGCATCATTCTCGGACTCGGCGGTCTTGCGGGCGGAGCCGCGGCAGTCGGCTGCTCCTGTCAGATGATCGGCTTCGCAGTTATGAGTTACAGGGAAAATAAATTCGGCGGCCTTATCGCCCAGGGAGTCGGCACCTCGATGATTCAGATGCCGAATATCATAAAGCATCCGCAGATATGGATTCCGCCCATTGCCGCAAGCGCGATTTTAGGCCCGATTTCCACAAAATTACTCGGAATGACCTGCCTTGCCGCGGGCTCGGGTATGGGTACTTCGGGTATAGTAGGTCAGCTTATGACTTACTCCTCAATGAAGGCGGACGGCGTTGACACAAAAATCATTATCGCCGAAATCCTTATTATGCACGTCATTGCTCCCGCAGTCATTTCACTCGGCATCAGCGAATTTATGAGAAAGAAGAATTTCATCAAGAGCGGAGATATGTCTCTCGATGATATAAATTAACGGAGGTAACAGATATGAATAAAAAGCTTATATCGGTAATTCTCGCGGTTTCAATTCTTTTCTCGGTCTTTACCGTTCCCGCGTTCGCGAACGAGGTAGTAACCGACAGAAACACACAGAAAGTATATACCGTTCTTGATAAGATTGTCAACGGTCTTGTCGGCGGAATTGCCGCAATGATAATAGGTCCCAAGTGGCCGAGCAAATCCGACTACAAACCCTCGGAGTATTTCTACAAAGGTCTTTCAAAGGACGAATACAGAAAAGAAGCCGGCGAAAACGACGCCTGGCAAATGGGCTATTCAAACGCTTCCATACTGACCGGTAAAGAAATCGGCTCCGACGGCGATTACTATGTCGGCGGCAGTCTTAAGGTTACCAAAAAGCTCGCGACAGAGCAGTGGGATGACCAGAAGGTCAGAACAGTAGCAATCTCAGACGGCAGAGGAATCAGCATCTTCACGGCGATAGACGCTTACGGCCTCGCAAACACAGAGGTCAAGGTTATCCGTGAAAAATTTGCCGCTTACGCGAAAGAGAAGAAACTCAATATCACTTCCGTCAATATCTCGGTTCTTCATCAGCATTCCTGCGTTGATACCTTCGGTCTCAACGGCGATATTGTCAACGCCCTTTTCACCGCTTCAATCAGAAACCTCTTCGGTCAGGAGCTTCCGAGCGGCAAGAACAAGGACTATATGAACAATCTCTACAACGTTACGGTCAAATCAATGGCAGACGCCGTTGAGAATATGAAGACAGGTTCGCTTTACTTCGGTAAAGTTGACGCTGAGAAATACATCCGCGACAAGCGCGATCCTCAGTTATTTGATAAAAATCTCAACAGATTCCGTTTTGTTCCCGATGAGGGAGGAAGAGAAATCTGGCTTGTCAACGCGGCAATCCACTGCGTAGGAAACGGCGCGGGCGGCACAGCGCTTACCGGCGACTATCCTTACTACATGGAAAAATACATCAATGAGCACGATAACGCCGACTTATTCTTCATTGAGGGCGCCGAGCTTGCGATTTCCTCAAGGGGCGAAGATCTCGAAATTGACCCCGCGCAGCGTGAAAAAGACGGAAATATTTATGAAATAAAGCTTTACGGCGAAACACTTGCGAAGAGACTCGAAACAATCAAAGACGAAATAAAACTTGACCCCATCTTCAACATTTCTTACACCGAAGTCTGGATTGAAATAGAAAACAACATCCTTGTTCTCGCAGGCAAGGGCGGTCTGATTGATGACAACATTTACAGAGACGGCATCGGAAAGTTTTATCTGCAGACTGAGGTCGGCTACGCGGAATTCGGTAAAGACATCGCTGTTTCCATTATTCCCGGTGAGCTTGCTCCCGAAATCGCATACGGCGGTGCGGAAAAAGCGGATACCTCATGGCAG
>JAFWRV010000478.1 GCA_017519685.1 Clostridia bacterium | reverse complement strand
TTTCGGTGAGGCAAGTGTAACCGCGTTGCTCGAAAAAGCCCGTGAAAATCTCCGCATTGAAGCCGAAAGGCAGCGCAAAAACTATTATGAGAGGTAATTCCTCTCGAAATATTATTACAACAGACCCGAAATACATTTATAGCAGCATTAAGGAGTTAATATTATGCAAACTATAAAATACCATGACCGCGTCCAACCGAAAAATATTACAAGGAAGGAGGAGTTAAATGAAGCAGTCACGAGGGAATTTGGATATGTTTACATCAGAATGTGGCCAGACCTAAAGTATTTAAGAATGAAACCGCCATCCCCGATGAAAAGATCGAGATGCTGGCGTCGGCGCTTTTGCCGTCCGTGCTGGAGTTCTGGAAAAGCGAACATAATCAGCCCGGCAGTCCGGAAACGGATAACACCGAAGCTGTAACGGCTTCCGTAAACAATAAAATATAAAGTAAAAATAATTGAAATCGGCATCCGGTTATGCTAAAATTGAAATGCAAAAAGTGTAATCGGATGCTTTCCTAAAGGGAGGTATCAGATTGACAGCAGTAATTTATGCAAGATATTCTTGCGACAACCAACGAGAGGAGTCAATAGACGGTCAGATCAGAGAATGCACCGAATTTGCCGAAAGAATCGGTATAACCGTTCTCCGCTGCTATTGCGACAGAGCTCTTTCCGCCAAAACGGACAACCGACCCCAGTTCCTTGAAATGATCCGCGACGCAGAGAAAAATCTGTTTGATATGATTATCGTCTGGAAGCTGGACCGTTTCGCCCGAAACCGCTATGACAGCGCAAGATACAAAGCGCAGTTAAAGAAACACAATGTAAAAGTTGTATCCGCAACCGAGCATATCTCCGAAGGTTCGGAAGGTATATTGCTCGAGTCCGTTCTGGAAGGCTATGCGGAATTCTACTCAGCAGAGTTATCGGAAAAGGTGGTCAGGGGTATGACGGAAAATGTGCTCAAAGGTAAATTCAACGGCGGAACACCCACAATCGGTTATAAGGTTACAGACGGATGTATGGTTAAGGATGAACTGACAGCCCCGTATATTCTGGAAGCGTTTCAGATGTATGCAAACGGCTACAGCATCCACGAAGTCCGCGCGTTTCTCAATGAACACGGCGTTCGTCAATACAACGGCAAACCTGTTTCTTATTCGACAGTCGGCAGGATGCTGAAAAACAGGCGGTATCTGGGAGAAATAACATTCCGTGACACTTTCAGAGCGGATGCAATTCCCGCGATAGTTACACCTGAGCTTTTCGAAAGAGTTCAACAGAAGCTTGTGTTGAACAGACATGCCCCCGGCAGAAACAAGGCAAATGACGAATATATTCTCACAACAAAGTTTTATTGCGGACAGTGCGGTGCCTACATGATAGGCGAAAGCGGAAAGAATAAATACGGAGCTGTTTACCGTTATTACAAGTGCGCATACAAAAAGAATCAGCACGGCGACTGTCCCTGCAAAGCAATACGCAAAGACGACATTGAGAATCTTATCATCTCCAAGACGCTGAAAATGCTCCAGGAGGAAAAGACGGTTGATGCTATTGTCTCAATGATATTGAATCTTCAGACGCGCGAAAATACTACGCTGCCGTTACTCGAGCATCAGCTCAGCGAGACAGAGACGGCAATTGCAAACCTGATGATTGCAATTGAGCAGGGAATCCTTACTAAAACAACAAAGTCACGTATGGAAGAACTTGAGGCAATGCGGGAAGATCTCGAAGGCAAAATCTTAAACGAGAAACTTGCTCAGCCTGCCATTGACGAAGCTTTTGTGAGAGAGTTTCTCAGCCGGTTCACAACCTGTGAAAAGCCGACAGCCGCACAGAAAAAGCAACTGATTGAAACGTTTATAAACTCTATCTTTCTCTTTGATGACAAGGTCGTCATCACTTACAATTATATGGAGCAGCAGGATACTGTTATGCTCTCCGATTTGATTAACTCGATTTTTTTAATTGACTGTTCACCAAAAAAAATGACTCGTCCTTTTGGACGGGTCATTTTCTTTTGCGTTAAGCAAAACGCGAGAATCGAACAGGGCGTGAGCGAAACCGCGAAATCATTTCGCGGCAAGCGAAAGAAACAATCCGGTGGATTGTTTCGGCGCCCGCGTGCGTGCCGTAGGCGCGACAGCGCCGTTAAGCGGGCGATTCTCGTCCGGGTCACCAAAAAAATGACTCGTCCTTTTGGACGGGTCATTTTCTTTTGCGTTAAGCAAAACGCGAGAATCGAACAGGGCATGAGCTAAGCCGCGAAAGCATTTCGCGGCAAGCGAGAGAAACAATCCGGTGGATTGTTTCGGCGCCCGCGTGCGTGCCGTAGGCGCGACAGCGCCGTTAAGCGGGCGATTCTCGTCCGGGTCACCAATCCCACACTTGTCGAACCAAGTCATCTATCAACACGGTAGATACTTTGCGGCAGTGTGGTTTTTTATTTAGTGAAAGTCCCTGCTATAATAGGCAGGGGCTTGTCTTTATCTTGTCCTCTCAAAATCTCTGTTCTTTGGTCGCTTCGGAGCAACGGCATCTTTAGCCTTTTTTATAACAGTTCGCAATGATTGGACAAAATCGTTTTGTAAAATATAAATTTTTATAATATTGAATATTGACTTTTACCTTTAAATAATAGTATTATATTAATAGAACAAATATGGCTTGATTATAATATAACACAAATCAGCAACAAACACAAAGATGTTTTTGTTGCTGATTTGTTGGACATTTACTGCAAAATATGTTATATTATTAACGAAAAATATTTGTCATAAAGAAAGCGAGGAACTCATATGGCAAAAGCAATGAAAAAAGTGATTTCCGTGCTTCTTGCGCTCGTGCTTGTAGTAGGCACCTTTGCAGGTTGCGGCAAATCAGAAAAAGAAGAAAAACCGGCAATTACCGCAACAGAGGTCAAATTCTCAAAGAGCGGCAACTATGTTACAACTATTACATCGGATGATATTGATCTTGCGGGTGTTACCGCCGATAATATTGAGATCGGCTACAAAACTCCCGAGGATGAAATCAAAACCGAAGAAGACGGCTCGGCTTCGCTGACCGGAAACAAAGTCAGCGTCAAGTCAAAAATTGAAAATGTGACGCATAATTCAGACGGCAGCATGGATATATCATTTGCGTTTGACGCTATGACCGACTATGTTCCCTCAGACTACGATGTTGTCTTTACGGAGCTCGGCGCTTCTGCTTCGGTTCCGGTTGAGTATCCGGAAATCTCTGTTACTCCGGATATCGATTCGATAGTAGCGGCGGATAAAGAAACGAAGGTCACTCTTACGCTCGAAGGCAGCGAGTTTGAAGATAATATCGGGGAAGAAGATATTTTGCTCGAAGATGCTTTTGCCGGAATGGATGTCGAATCTGTTTCCGCCAAGGGTAAGAACATCACTTTACTCCTGAAAGGCAGGCCCGTTCGCAATGAAGCGGGTGTTTATCAGTGGGGAACCGTCAGCATTTTGCCGGATGCCCTCAAGGACGGTTATTCAAATGTTTCTGCTCAGATTGAAGTTGAGCCCGAATATACGGGATTTGACAGCAGCACATTAAAATTCAGTGACGACAAAATCACGGCTGATTTAGCGGTCCGCGGCTCTGTTGACGCGAATGAACTGACAGCCGGAAATATTGTCATAGACGGCGTTTCGGTTGAGTCTGTTGAGAAAAAGGGAGATGATACCGTCACCCTCACGCTCAAGGCAGATGAAATTAAAAGCGTAAACGATTTCGCCGGCCTTATCAACGGCAAATCAATAAAACTCGGCGGCAGCGAGGCGGAGATTTCTCTTCCTCAGGCAGATTTTTATCCGGTTTTTGACTATGTTGAAAATGACGGCGATAATTTGAAACTGACCCTCAAACTCTATGCGCTCGGCGGCGAATTTGACAAGAATCTCGGCGCAGATGATTTCAGCTTTGCCGATGATTTTGACGGAGCAAAGGTCGAATCCGTAAAGCTTGACAGCGAAATAGTTGCAACGGCAGTTATTTCCGTGCCCGCAAACGGTCAGAGCAGCGACAATTTCAATATGAACGGTACAGTTAAGCTTGCCGCCGGCTCGCTGATAAACGGCTGGGGCGAAGCGACTGCTGCCGAATGTTTGAACAGCCGTGATTACTCCCAGGAGTCTCTCGGCAGAGAAGTTACTCTTAACACCGAAACCCTGCTTGAAATTCAAAAATATACAGAGGGGGTCAATACCACATTCGGAAAGATATGCCATTGGGGCGGTGTTGCAGGTCAGGTCTATTCTATCGCCAAAAGCGTTCTTGAAGCAACGGGGATTGTTGAATCCGAACATGCCGAGGTTATGCGGACGCTCAACGAGATCAATGGCAAGCTTGATAATGTGCTTGTCGGCATTTCGGAGATCAAAGAAGCTATATCCAAAAATCTTGCGGCAACACTCAAAAGCAGAGTTGATGACTATACAAAGACAATGAATGATATGAACACATTGCTTAAAAACATCAACAACATCTATGCCCGCGCAAGAAATGATATCAAAAAAGAATATCCGCAATATGCCGAAATCGACTGGGATAATATGACTGATAAAGAAGCTGCCGAATACAACAGCGTTCTTAATAAATTTATTCTCAGCAAATCCACGGATGTTTTGGATAACAACTACTACGGCTTTGCCTCCAAGGTTGATACTCAGCTTTATACTCTGTATAATCACGCCGTCAATATGATTAACAGCAAGGGCGATGACAACCCGTTCTATTTGTTTGATGAAGCCTGCGCAAATACATACAGCTTTGATACGGAGGCTTATGAATTCCGCCTGGCTCAGAGAGTTTTCGCGGAAACCCTGCTTGTCAAAGTTATTGCCGCATTTGCAGTAAGATACGATGTGGCAAATGATCCCGACAATGCAAACTTCAGCGGCATCATTGAGAGCTTTAACGCAGCCTTAAAAAATATTGACGCTTATTCCGATGTCGGCAACCCCGCGAGCAAGATAGACGCTGTTCCGAGACTTCAAGAGGTTGAGAAAGACGCCTCTTACATCAGCAATGTAAAATTAGCGGGTGATATGAAGAGCGCCGAAGCCGCAAAGAAGTATCTGACTGATGAAGGCTATACCGTGCTTGATAAAAACTTTAACGAAGGTGCGGGCGGATGCTATATCTATCTCGGCTATAAGGTTACGGATAATTATGCCGACGCAATAAAGAATTTCAAATTCTCCGCAGGAGAATCTCCGTTTGAAACAATGACTTCATTTTCTCAGGGCAATAAAATAAAAATAACTTATTATCCTATTCCTTACACCGGTGATGCGACCTTTATCGCCGGCAAAGGAAGCTTTAATGCGGGTGTAGATGTTGAAAGCTACAAAAAAGCTTACCCTTATGCAACTGTTTTTGATACGTTTATGTATTATACCAAAGAAGAGACGGGCGATAAAAAAGCTGTTGTCAATCTGTTCACCGATGACACATATCAGGGCCATGAAAACAGCTGCCCGATGGAAATGAATTTGTATGGTAGCGAATATATCCGACTGATTTATGACCGCGCGGCAAAACCGGGAAAGATCAAAGTCCAACTGCCCAAGGGCAAAGACCCGAAGTATTATCCCTTCAGTTATATATTAGGCAAAAAGATCGCTATAGCGAGCAGCAATAATAATCCCGATTTTTATTATTTACATTCGGGTAACTGCTGCACCTACGTTGACGGAGGCAGTTACATCAATCTTTCGGATGAAATGATGAATGCCTTCAGGATAAGATGCGGCGGCGTTTCCGCAAAGCAGGTCATGCTTAATGCCGGTATCAATATCTCAAATCCCATTATGATGAAATGCAATATGGAAAAGAAAACATATTATGTGAAGCAGGGCGAATATTATAATTATTATGAGGTCAAGGGCGATATGTTTGATATTGATACAGGCTCGATCAAAAAAGATGTCGTCTTTGCGAGAATGAGAGAAAGCAAGGATCCCACAGGAGTGGATAATTACATTAATAAGAGACTTCAGGAAACGACCAATCTTATGCTTTATTGAATCGTGACCTAAAAAAACCGAAATGCGTTACCCGCCGCAGGCGAAACCTGCGGCGGGCTGATTTTTATTTTTTATCTGAGAGATATTTCCAAATCAAACGGCTCGATGTTTATTACATCCGCCGCAGGCGTTCTGTCCGGCAGAGGGTTTTCAAGAAGCTCGTCGTATGTGTATTTCATTTTCATCGTCGCCATATCGGAATAATAAACATTGCCGAATATATCCGTCGCAAAGAATACATACTGATACTCGCTGCCGTCCAGCGGCATTTCGGTAATATCTTTGTCAAAAGTGAGCTTCCCGCATTCAAACTCTTCGCCGTAAACATCCTTTACTGATCCGTCTTTGATTATTTTTTCGGTCAGCAGCCTGATCTTAACATCCTCGCTGATATTGTAACTCGTATTATCGGGTATCCCGTTCTCATCCGGACCTTTATGTATATCGGGGCCCACATAGTAACCGTTGTTGAATACGCTTTCATCCCACACAAATCCGTATTGAAGTGCGGCGCTGTCAACGCCCTTGAACGGTTCATTATCGTAATTGATCCTGACAGGCGTTTCAAATTTAAGATAATCATTCGTATTGCTCAGAGCGGTGCAATACATTCTTCTGCCCTTAAAGGCAAGGGTCACTCCTCTGAAATTGCTTTTGAAAACCATGTTGTCATAATCTTTATCAATATCGTTATTTGTGCACAGGATATGACGGGTCCCGTCGCTGTCGGTTTTCATCAGCATAAAATCAATGGCAGAGAGGTAGGAGTAACTCTCTTTGGTAAGCGATACGCAAAAAGCTCCGCTCTCGCTCACGCTGCCCCTGTCGATAAATTCGATCGGGATATCCGGTACATCACAAAAATGATTTTTAAGGAATTCGGTGTATTCTTTGCTGACGCTGAGCGATACATAATCTTCAACCTCCGCCTCATTATACGTGATCGGATAGTAGAAAGAAACGCCCTCATTGTTGCGGTTGCCGCTGTTTACGATATAAGGAACGGCCTTGCCGAATGCGCTCATCAGATCTACCATAGACAGGCCTTCATCCCACGCCAGATCAAAGAAATTTACCATGTCCACCATATTTGAACTGTCATCAAACGGATTATCCAAGCCGAATTTTTCGCAGTTTTTTGCTGCGGCGGTCAGGTGAGAGAAAAAGTTTTCGGTATTTGCCATTCTGTTCATAAAGGCGCAGCAGGTATCAAACTGTTTTACAAGCTCATCCGAATTTGACAGATCTATCAGAGACAGGGTGGAATAAGTGTCTTTACCTGTTTTTTTACATTTATCCATAAAGGAATCGCAGATTTTTTTGCCTGTTTCTTCGCGAGAATCATCCGAGGCAAACGCCTCACACATCGCCTTGTAATCCATTCCGCCCGCAGGTATGATCTCTTCGGAGGCGATCATATAATCCGCATAATCCTTCATTACCGAAACGACTTCGATGGTTGCCATCAGACAAGCGTCAAAGGTGATAAAATCAAACTTACCTTTCAGTTTGGCTGCGTCAAGCGCACTTTTCAATTCCGTCAGCGATAAGGAATCAAAGGAATAATTTTCATCAAAGCATACACCCTTTGCCGACCCGCCGCCGTGGTCCCAAAGGACTAACATATTCCTCTCGCTCTTATATTCCTTCTGTCCCCAGCTAATAAAATCGGTCAGCGTTTGCGCTTCGCCCATATTAGCCTGCGGCAGAGTGTCGAGGAGTTTTAACTCTCCGTTTATTACTTCATAACGCCCAATAGCGCTGTTATCAATATCGTGAGAGCGCCAGGTCTTTGCACCGCCCGTTTCAATCACAATGTTCATATTGCTTCCGATATTTGCCGAAAGAATTTCATCTATGTTTTTGCCTGCAAGCCCCTGCTTCGTTTCGAGATTAGAGCCGCACATATAGATAAACAATGTTTTCTTATTTGAGGTTATATTACTGCAACCGCAAAACAGTGCGAGCAGCAATAAAAGTATCATTATAAATGAAATGACTCTTTTCATCTTTAATACTCCCGTTAATTCGTTATCTGTAATTATATCATATTTTCAAATCAATGTCATTTGTTTTTTTTTGCAAAGCGCAATATTCAATAATAATAATTATTTTATTATTAATTTTTTTAAGAGAAATATCCAAACAATAACACCTTCAAATCAGAGTTATTAATACATTACCTTGTGACTATTTAATTATACATATAACAGAACCCTATTGCAATTAAAAACAACTAAATAAAATTATAAACGCAGTGAATATTTTCAAGAGTTTTTGTATCTATATTATGTTAAAATAAAGAACCTCAAAAAAGTGTGAAATGACGCATCGTTTGGATGAGGCTGTGTAACACATCTATTGTAAACCTACAGCAATTCCTTTTAAAATATCAAATACTTCTTGATTTGCGGGGATGGTTTGTGTATAATTTCAATGTATAATCGGCTGTCGGATATTAATCATCCGGCAGTTTTCCGGGAGTTGATAAAATGAAGAAAATTTTATGCGCGATACTCGTTCTGATAATGACTTTGTCGGTATTTGTCTGCTGCCTTTCAATCGGAACATCAGCCGACGGAAACATCACTAAAAGTTTTTCCGCAATGCTGATTGACGGCGGAACGGGAATGTCTCAGATTGATGTTGACGAAAGTCAGAAGCTCCTTACCGTGGATATTATTTCAGACACTCACATCGGTGCTTCCGGCGCCTCCGGGGTCGTGCGTTCGTGTATTCAGAGAATTGAGTCCGAGAGAGGAAGCATTGACGCACTCATTATCCCCGGCGACCTTACCAACGGCGGCGACGAACCGGAATTCGCGGAATTTTACAATATTCTGAACACATACAGCGGCAGCGCGATTGTTGCCAACGGCAATCATGACTACGGCTCATTTTCATCCACTGATATTCACCGTCCGATAGCGCTGAAATACCGCAATCAGTATAAAGGTATCAGCAGTGACAAGAACTATTACAGCACGGATATCAAAGGATGCAAGGTTATAGTGCTCGGAGATGAAGGAAACAAACCCAATTCGGGCACAATCAGCAGAGAGCAGCTTGATTATCTGAGAAGCGAGGTTGCCGAAGGCGCGAAGGACGGCGCTCCCGTGTTTGTTATTGCCCACTGGCCTTTACGCAACACAAACGGCGAACGTTTTTCCTGGCCGATAATCCCAGGCGGCGCTTTCAGCAAAAACACATCCGACGAAATACTGAGCATTCTGTCTGCATACCCCAATGTTTTTTATATCAGCGGCCATCTTCACGCGGGACTCAACGGAAGACTGACAAGAACTATTCTTAACGCCTGCTGTGTTGAAAAGCATAACGGAGTAACCTGCATCAACGCGCCATCCTGCGGCAAGAGCAACCACATGGGATACTTCGGAAAAGGAACCGGAATGCGTATGTCCGTATATAAAGACAGAGTTATAATCGAAGGCCGCAATTATGAATCCGGCGAATGGCTCACAAGATATGTATATGACGTTCCTCTGTCTGTTGAGCCCGTTATCCCCGGCGAGCTTCCCGGACCCGCAACCGAAACGGATCCCGTTCCCGCCACTTCTTCAGACGCGGATGTTTCCGTATCCCCGGTCACTCCGACCGATACCGGATATGAAGATTTAAGACCTGCCGCATAAAACTGCCGGTTAAAACATTTTTATTATTGAAAAGTCCCCGGGAAATTCCCCGGGGACTGTTTTTCTGCGCGTAAATATAAAAATTATTTATAATAATCCCGTCTTTGCGTAACACTTTTCCCTAAGCGGTGTATAAACCGATGAAAGGGCGGACAAAGTCCTTAACAACGGGAAAGGAATGACGGATATGAAAAAGGTAATTACATCGGTTGCGGTTTTTCTTTTAATGACGGCGGCTGTTGCCACAAAGGGATTTTCCGAAAACCGCATTCATGAATTACGCGCCGCTTTCGCAGGCGGAGAAACCGTATCATCCGTTTTCCCGGAAAAAGAAACAGCTTCGGTTTCAGACGGTATTCCTCAGACCGGAGACAGGGATTACACGCTGACATACGAGGTTGACGGAAAGCCTTACGGAGAAGAGGAAATCCTTACAGTCGGCTCGGTAATCATTCCGAGAGAAAAGCCCGTAAAAGAAGGATATACATTCTCCGGCTGGTATGCCGTTCCCGCGACTATGCCCGAAAAAGACTATGTAATTGAAGGAAGTTTCAGCTTAAACCGCGTCACGGTAACATTCGATACCTTCGGCGGAACAAAGGTTGCCGCAATTACGGCTGATTACGGTACCGAAATCAGTGAGCCGTCCGCTCCGTCAAAACCGGGCTTTTCATTTATCGGCTGGGAGATTGACGGAAACGAAGCGGTATTTCCTTTCACTCTGACGGAAGAAACCGTTATAACCGCGCACTGGAAAGCAAAGGAATACACCCTTTCCTATTACATTGACGGCAGTTTATTCGCGGAAGAATCATACAACTCCGGTGACACCGTAGCTCCTGCCGAAGCGCCCGTAAAGGAAGGATTCACTTTCAGCGGATGGCAGAATCTTCCCGAAAAGATGCCCGGCGGAAATCTCAGGGTTGAAGGCAGTTACAGCGCTAACCGCTACACAGTCACTTTTGACACAGACGGCGGCAGCGCAATCGCTCCGGTAACCCTTGATTTCGGAGCGGAGATTGAAACTCCCGAAGCGCCGGTAAAAGAAGGTTACACTTTCTGCGGATGGGACAGAACAATCCCCGAAACAATGCCGGCAGGCAATATTAAGGTGACAGCGCTCTGGGTTATCAATCAATACACAATCACATTCGACTCCGCGGGAGGAACGAAGATATCTCCGGTTACCGCCGATTACGGCACGGTAATCGAAGCGCCGAAAAGAACAGTAAGACTCGGCTTCATCTTCGCGGGATGGCAGATTGACGGCAAAGAGGTTCAATGGCCTTACACCGTCAGAGAAGATGTTACAATGACAGCGCAATGGAATCGTCCGAAGTTTTCTCTCAACACAGGAGAAATGAAAATAATTCCGAATTTTGTTCTGCTCCTGTTTCGTTTCAGAAAATAAGAGATATATTTGAATATAAAATAATCCGGCCGGATTTAAATATACAAGCGGGGCTGTTGAAATGGTTTTTTTACCATATACAACAGCCCCGTTATTTTAAAGTTTAAGCAGCAATCCGAGCACCGTATAAACACCGCCGCAAGACGCCATAACCGCGATGGGATTCATCTTGAACAGCCGTATCATCACGAATGCCGCCGCGACAATCGCCGCGCATATCCAGTCAACCGCGTGAGCGTTTATTTCACCGCCGCCGAAAATGACATTGATAAGTATCGTCAGACCCGCCGACGCTATAAGGGCGACCACAACAGGCCTTATATAAGAAAGAACGGTCTGCGACGCTTTGAGTTTTCCGATTTTATTATAAATCGCAAACATTATGCTGACAATAATCAGCGACGGGATGAGAAATCCCGCTGTCGCTATGAGCGCTCCGGCAATACCGGCAATCTTTATTCCGATAAAAGTCGCGGCATTGATTGTTATGGGTCCCGGAGTTATCTCGGCAATCGAAACAAGGTCGGTAAATTCATCCAATCCTATCCAGGCGTATCTGTCAACCGCCTGACTCTGAATTACCGGAATCGCGGCGTAACCGCCGCCGATGCTGAACAGACCGACTTTGAGAAAAGCGAGGAAAAGCTGAAGATAAATCATACTTTCTTTCCCTCCTTCTTTTTCTCAATCAGCGCCGCGGCAACGCCGATTGCAAGAGAGGCGGCAATAACGGCAATCACATTTACTTTGAATACGAATACGGCAATAAATGCCGCAGCCATTATAACGATACGGAATGCCGACTTTGTCTTTGCCACTTTGCCCGCGAGAGTGACGGTCACGTCAAAAATCACGGCGCAGACTCCCGCCTGCATACCTTTTAGGAACAGAGAAACAATCCTGTTATCGGCAAAGTGCGAATACAGCAGCGAAACAGTCGCGAGTATAACAACCGGAGGAATAACCGTTCCGGCAGCCGCGGCAATCATTCCGGGCGCTCCGGCTATTCTGTAACCTGCCATAACCGCTGTGTTGACCGCTATCGCTCCCGGGCAGGATTGCGCTATCGCTATGAAATCAAGCATTTCATCTTCTTCAAGCAGATTCAGTTTATCCGAAAATCTCTTTTTTATAAACGAGGCAATGACAAACCCGCCGCCGAAAGTTACGGAACTTATCAGCAGCATATTGAGAAATATCAGTAATATTTTTTTGCCCTTGCTCAATCCGGTTCTCCTTAATTCAAATTTCGGTTGAAATTGTTATAATAAAAATGTATAATTATCCCAGACCTTAATCGGGAGGCAACTTATGATATTTTATAAAATAGGCAGGGAATCCGAAACAATAGATATAAAAGACATCAACGGTGAATTTATCGCCGCAGGATATGTAAGCAGCGAAGAACTCGCGGAAATCGCGGATTCTTTCGGTTTTTCCTCCGAAACGGTGGAAGCCTGCCGCACCGCGAACTCAATGTTCCGCACAGGCGTGGAGGTCTATGACGACTACACCTTCACCGAGCTCAGGATTGTCACCGACGGAGAGGATGACTGCATCGGAGTTTATCTGATGAAAAACCTGATTCTCGTTGTTGATATAACCGACCGTGACAACTCGACCAGGATGGGTTTCATAAACGCCGTTCAGCGTTTTCCCGCGGCAAAAATCAAATCGGGAAAAACTGTTTACGCGTTCTTTGAGTCGATGATTTCCGATGACACCCAGGCGATTGAGCAGATGAGAAATGAGATTTCCGAAATGGAGGAAACGGTTGTCTCCGGCTCGGCGGATAATAATTTCAACAGATCGCTTCTTGAAATGAAGAAGAAACTGCTGAAGTTTCATAATTACTACGAACAGATTCTTGACGTTGCCGAAACCCTGGAGGAAAACGAAAACGACATTTTTGATGAGGACAGTCTGATTTATATTTCAAATCTGACCAACAAGGTTACGCGGCTTAAAGATGACGTTGACCTGCTCATCAACTCCGCCGACCATCTTCAGGACGCCTACTCGTCATTTCTCGATATGAAGCTTAACCAGTCGATGAAAGTCTTCACGGTTATCACAACAATCTTTTTCCCTCTGACAATTATAGTCGGATGGTACGGAATGAATTTTCAGTCGATGCCCGAGTTTGCCTGGAAATACGGCTACATATATGTAATACTGCTCTCGGTCGCTGTCGTAACGGCATTGACAGTATTCGCCAAAAAGAAAAAATGGTTCTGATACAGACCCTTCGGGGTCTGTTTTTTATATACCGAGATAAATCTGCGCTATCACGGCGTATATTTCCCTCACCGCGAAAGGCAGATACCCGGACCACGGTGTTTCGCTGGGATAAGGATATGCCCTGAGTCCGTTTTTTTTCGCGATTTCGGCGGCGCGGTATTCGTGAAAGTCATTGGTGACTATTGTAATCTCACTTATCTCCACTCCCCTGTTTTTCAGGTTTGTTACGGAATTCGCGAAGTTTTCCCTTGTTGAGGCTGAACTGTCCTCAACACTCAGCCGTGACGGGTC
>JAFWRV010000477.1 GCA_017519685.1 Clostridia bacterium | reverse complement strand
GGAAATATATTCTCCCCAGTTATAAACATAAAGTGTGGTGCCCTTAAGGTCATTTATTTCGTTATCCGAAAGCGCGTATGCTGAACAAATGGGCACAGAAAGCATTATAACCGCAATTAAAACACTAAAAAATCTTTTCATTATTTAAATCTCCGTAAATTTGTTATCATTGTCTGACTTTGGAGTTTCTTTCCTCACTCTTCTGCTGAACAATATTATAAAGAATCAGGAGTATGAGTATGCTGACAAATATAAGCGCGGAAAGAGCATACATGTCGGGTTTGACTCTCTTCTTGGTCATTGAATAAATGACTATCGGCAGAGTCTGAAAACCGGGACCGCTTGTGAAATAACTGATTATAAAGTCATCAAGTGAAAGAGTAAACGCCATAATCATTCCGGTTATGATTCCCGGCATTATAGCGGGGATAATAACCTTGAAAAACGCGGAAACGGGTTTGCAGCCCAAATCCTGCGCCGCCTCGGAAAGATTCTTGTCAGTCTGCCGCAATTTAGGCAGAACGGTAAGAATAACATAAGGAAGATTAAAAGTAATATGCGCAATAAGCAGCGTGCCGAAACCGAGAACGGAAGTAGTCCGAATGATTCTTCCTATGAAAACAAATAAAAGCATCATGGAAACGCCCGTAACGATTTCGGGGTCCATCATCGGGATATTGGTTACCGCCATAAGCGATGAACGAAACGCGCTTTTACGGAATTTTTCAATACCTACCGATGCTGCAGTACCTATAACGGTAGCGGAAAGAGAAGATGTAACTGCAAGAATCAGTGTGTTATAAAACGCTTTTAAAGTTGTACGGTCGGCAAGAAGCATTTTATACCATTTCAATGAGAAACCGGAAAGAACAACCGTACTGCTCGAACCGTTAAAAGAATAAACAATCAGAACCGCAATCGGCGCGTAAAGGAAAAGGAATATGAGAACGGTATATAATCTTGAAAGGGATTTCATATAACCATCTCCCCCTCTCCCGATGAAAACTTATTCATAAACGCCATACTTATGAGAATGAGAATCATAAGTACCAAAGAAAGAGAAGCGCCGAGATTGTAATTATATGACTGCTGAAACTGTCTTTCAATAACATCGCCGATGAGGTCAAATGAACCGCCGCCGAGTTTTTGAGAAATATAAAATGTGCTGACAGAGGGCACAAAAACCATTGTTATGCCGCTGACTACGCCGGGCATACTCATCGGAATAATACAACGGCGGATAACGGTTAAACGGTTGCCGCCGAGATCCTGACACGCTTCTGTCATAGAAGTGTCAAGTTTAGCCATAACCGAATATATCGGCAGAATCATATAAGGCAGGAAATTATATACCATACCGAGAATAACAGCCGGACCCGTGTTAATCATATGAACAGGATCAATTCCAAGTTTAGTCAGAAAAGAATTGATTATACCCGTATCCTGAAGGATTGCCATCCATGAATAAGTTCTGATAAGAAAGCTCATCCACATCGGAAGCATAACAAGGAGCACCATTGTTCTCTGTATAACATCGGATTTCTGAGATATAATATAGGCAACCGGAAACGCAAGTAAAAGACAAATAAGCGTAGCCGCTATGCCAAACCAGATTGACCTGAGAAAAGTCGGGAGATACTTGGAAAGCATACGGATATTATCAAGAGTAAAAGCGCCGGATGCGTTTGTGAAAGAATAATATATAACAAAAATTAACGGAGCAATGATGAATAAAGCTGCCCAGATTATATAAGGCGACGCTATAAACCTTGCTCTTGTCAGAGCACGGTTATTCATCATCTTCTTCCTCCTCGGGATTTGAAAGTTCATCAAATTCTTCGCTGAAAGAACTGTAATCGCCGAACAAACCGGAGTATTCTGATTTTTTCATAATATGAATAGCGTCCGGCTCAATATACAGACCGATTAACGCTCCTTCGGGATGATAATCGGTTGTCTGAATCATCCATTTAAAGCCGCCGATATCGACAATTATTTCAAAATGAACTCCTTTGAAAGTAACCGATGATACCGTTCCTTTAAGCATACCTTTCTCCGGCTCAACAACGTCAACATCCTCAGGGCGGACAACTACGTCAACCTGTTCATTAACGGCAAAGCCCTTATCAAGACAAACAAACTTCTGCCCTGAAAACTGAACATAAAGGTCCTTAAGCATAATACCGTCAAGAATATTGCTCTCGCCGATGAAATCAGCCACAAAAGCATTCTTCGGTTCATTATAGATATCAATCGGTGTGCCAATCTGCTGAATAATACCGCCATCCATAACAACAACGGTATCGGACATTGAAAGCGCCTCTTCCTGATCATGGGTAACATAAATAAAAGTGATGCCGAGACGCTGCTGTATATTTTTAAGTTCCACCTGCATATCTTTGCGGAGTTTTAAATCAAGAGCTCCGAGGGGCTCGTCAAGAAGAAGGACCCTGGGCTTTACGGCAAGAGCGCGGGCAATCGCCACTCTTTGCTGCTGACCGCCTGAAAGAGAATTTATATTTCTCTTATTGAATCCTTTTAAATTGACAAGAGTGAGCATTTCTTCAACGGTTTCCTTGATTTCTTTTTCCGGAAGTTTTCTGACACGCAAGCCAAACGCGACATTTTCATAAACATTGAGATGAGGGAAAAGAGCATATCTCTGAAAAATGGTATTGACCTGTCTTTTATGAGGAGGCAGGTTGTTTATCTTTTTTCCTTCAAAAATAACCTCTCCTTCGTCGGGATTTATAAAACCGGCTATAATCCTGAGAGTTGTTGTTTTACCGCAACCCGAAGGACCCAGAAGAGTTATGAATTCCTTATCACGAATGTAGAGGTTAAGATCTTTTAACACCTGGTTATCTCCGTAAGAAACAGAGACATTTTTTAACTCAATAATAACATTTTCTTTCAATTATCTAACCCCTTTCAAAAATATTGATAATAACCCATCTGCAAAGCAGATAAATTATTATCAATATATTGCAAAATTATAAAAAAGTCAACATTTTTCTAACATTCGGGCAAAAATATCTTTAAAATATAACTGAAAAACAGTTTTAAATTAATAAAGAATCTGTTAACAGACGTGGTTATTTTTTCAGACAATGCCGTAAACCCGCTGTCATCCGAATCATAGCCTTTAAGCGAGCCGTTATTATCGGGAATACCGTCTCTGTCATAGGCAAGTCCGTAAAGCAGAGGGGATGCTATCGCGACAATCATATATTCCCCTGCCGTTACCGGGCCGGCAACCTTTGTTGCTGCTTTTGTGAAATCTTTGCACAGAGAACCGGTGCCGAAATTGGATGATATGTCATTAGCCGCTTTAAGAAAAACCTCGTCATTAACGCTTGACAGAACATCAAGAAGAATATAATCCGCGGTCCTTAAAAGCAGTGTAACCTCGGGAGAATCCATCGCAAACGGCTCATCGCCCGCGTAATGATAGGCAACAAGCTCCGTTGCAAGATCCCAACCGTTTATATAACCGGTTTCCGGTAAATCAATGTTATATTCAGCCGCTTTGTTTTTAAGTCCCTGTTCTCCGTAATACGGTGTTTCAAGAACGTCAAGAAGACCGTTTACGGCAGTATATACGATATCGGCATAAAAAGCGTCTTCGTCAATTCCGAGTTTTTCGGGAGTCAGCCCGAGCCATAATCTGTATTTTATACCCGCCTTGAAAAATCCCTTGGAATAATCGGCGAAATCAGCTTGCATTAATTCCTTCTGCTCATCGGTATATCCTTCAACGGTATTGTAAAGACCGGCGTAATCAATTGAATTGATTTTGCATTCTTTATATGTTATCTCTTCATTACCCAATTTTACAAATCTGTAAGAAAGCGGGAACATTGTAAGAGAAGTCGTTGAAAAATCATATATCTTATTTCCGAGTGAACTTGT
>JAFWRV010000049.1 GCA_017519685.1 Clostridia bacterium | reverse complement strand
GGAACCGTTATCCGGGATATTGAACCGGGTGAAATTCTCATTTTCACCGACAAAGGCGTAGAGTCAAGAAAAGAACACTGCAATAAAAAAGAGAAACGGCTCTGCGTATTTGAATATATCTATTTCGCGAGACCCGATTCCGTGATTGACGGAATATCCGTACATAAGTCAAGAGTCAAAGCAGGCAGGATACTCGCAAAGGACTGCCCCGCGGACGCGGATATAGTAATCGGCGCTCCCGATTCCGGTCTTGACGCGGCTCTCGGTTTCAGCATTGAATCCGGTATCCCCTACGGCATAGGGCTGATTAAAAATAAATACATAGGCAGGACTTTTATTTCGCCGACACAGAAGGACAGAACAGACGGAGTAAGAATAAAACTTTCCGCCGTTGAAGATACTGTTTCGGGTAAGAGAGTTGTTCTCGTTGATGACTCGATTGTCAGAGGCAATACCATGGGCAGGGTTGTGAATCTGCTGCGTGAAGCCGGAGCAAAAGAAGTTCATGTCAGAGTTTCTTCGCCGCCGTTTCTGCATCCCTGCTATTACGGTACGGACGTTGACTCAGAAGAAAATCTGATTGCCTGTCACTATACAATACCTGAAATCGCGAAATTCATAAACGCAGACTCGCTGGGATATTTCCCCGAAGAAAAGCTTAATGAACTCGCGTCGGGAGAAGGATTCTGCAGCGCCTGTTTCAGCGGAAATTACCCGACTGAAATATCCGAAGATACAAGAAAAGACCGCTATGAACAGCGGCTCTCCGAAAAGAAGTGATAATATGAATTACAACAGAAAACTGATAACGGAAGACGGCGCGGAATATTACGGCTGCGGTTTCGGCGACAGCTGTGATAAAGTCTGTGAAATCGTTTTCAACACCTCAATGGCCGGCTATCAGGAAATAATATCGGACCCTTCATATACCTATCAGGCGGTGGTTATGACATACACGCTTATCGGAAATTACGGTATGGCTGACGACGATTACGAAACAGACCGCCCGACAATAGGCGCGCTGATAGTCAGAAATTATAACGACTGCCCCTCAAACTTCAGGAGTACGGCAACGCTCTCGGAAGTTATGAAGAAATACGGTATTCCGGGAATTTACGGTATCGACACAAGAAAGCTCGCGCGTTCAATACGCGATTCCGGTTCCCGCAAAGCGCTTATTACAGACGCCGGCGTAACTCTTGAGGAAGGTCTCAGAATTCTTTCACAGACGGATATTCCGAAAAACGCGGTATCAACGGTCAGCGGCAGCGGGATAAAAATGTATTCGCCGGACAAAACACAATACAGGGTTGTCGCGATTGACTGCGGAATGAAGAAAAACATAGTCCGCTCCCTCGTTTCCCTGGGCTGTGAGGTGACAGTTGTCCCCTGGAATACAACGGCTCAGTCAATATCGGAACTTAATCCCGATGGTGTGTTTATTTCAAACGGACCCGGAGACCCCGAAGATGTCCCCGAAACAATTGCCGCGGTTAAAGATATAATCGGCAGATATCCGGTTTTCGGCATCTGTCTCGGACATCAGATTATTTCTCTGGCTTACGGAGCAAAAACATATAAGCTCAAATTCGGTCACAGGGGCGGAAACCATCCGGTCAAAAATCTGAAAAACGGAAAAATCGAAATCACCTCGCAGAATCATTCCTACGCGGTTGATGAGGAAAGTCTGAAATCAACACCGCTCACGGTAACACATATCAATCTGCTGGATAACACCGTTGAAGGCGTTGAATGTGAGAAAGACAGAGTATTCTCCGTTCAGTATCATCCGGAGAGCGCTCCGGGACCGCAGGACAGTTTTTATCTTTTCGACCGCTTTATAAATCTTATGGAGGAGAACAGAGCAGATGCCTAAAAGAACCGATATTCATAAAGTGCTTGTAATCGGCTCCGGACCGATAGTCATCGGTCAGGCAGCCGAGTTTGACTATGCCGGCACTCAGGCGTGCCTCGCTCTGCGCGAGGAGGGCTACGAGGTCATACTCTGCAACTCCAATCCCGCCACGATTATGACCGACACTTCGGTTGCCGACAAGGTCTATATGGAACCGCTGACAATTGAATATATCGCGAAGATTATCCGCTATGAAAGACCGGATGCGATTCTTCCCGGAATAGGCGGTCAGACCGGACTTAATCTCGCGATTCAGCTTGAGGAAAAAGGCGTGCTCAGAGAGTGTAACGTTGAACTTCTCGGCACAAAAAGCAGCAGTATAAAAAAGGCGGAGGACCGTGAACTTTTCAAGGAACTCTGCGAGCAAATCGGCGAGCCTGTGCTGCCTTCGGATATTGCCAATTCCGTGGAGGAAGCGGTTGAAGTTGCGAAAATAATCGGCTATCCCGTTGTACTGCGTCCCGCATTCACTTTGGGAGGAACGGGCGGCGGCTTCGCGGAAACGGAAGAAGAACTGCTTTCTCTTATTGAAAACGCTCTTGAGCTTTCTCCGGTCGGTCAGGTGCTGATTGAAAAGAGCGTCAAAGGATTCAAGGAAATCGAATATGAGGTAATGCGCGACGCAAACGACACGGCGCTGACCGTCTGCAATATGGAAAACCTCGACCCGGTCGGAATTCATACCGGAGACTCAATAGTGGTTTGTCCGTCACAGACACTTACAAACAAAGAATATCAGATGCTGAGGACCAGCGCGCTGAAAATCATCCGCGCTCTCGGAATTGAAGGCGGGTGCAATGTTCAGTTTGCTTTGTCTCCCGACTCATTTGAATACTATCTGATTGAGGTCAATCCCCGCGTGTCGCGCTCCTCCGCGCTTGCTTCAAAGGCAAGCGGCTACCCGATAGCAAGAGTTTCGGCAAAAATCGGAGTCGGTATGACTCTTGATGAAATCAGAATAGCCAACACCCCCGCTTCGTTTGAGCCGGCTCTGGACTATGTTGTGACAAAAATGCCTCGCTTTCCGTTTGATAAATTCACGGACGCCGACAATTCGCTGTCAACGCAGATGAAGGCAACAGGTGAAACAATGAGCATCGGCAGAACTGCCGAGGAAAGTCTTCTCAAGGCAGTCCGTTCGCTTGAAATAGGTCTTTACCATCTTGAAAACGGAAAGTTTGACTCAATGAGCGAACAGGAGCTTCTCGACTATATCGCAATCGGAACAGATGACAGGATTTACGCGATTGCGCGCCTTCTCCGTATGGGCTGCGATATTGATAAAATAACCGCGAAAACAAAAATCGACAGATTCTTTATAAATGTAATCAAAACCATTACCGATGAAGAAAAAGAGCTGAAAGAAAATCCCGGCGACATCTCAATTCTTTTTGACGCCAAAAGGATAGGATTCTCAGACAGGAAAATCGGAGATTTATGGAATAAAACCGAGCGTGAAATCCGTGAATTCAGAAAGAAAAACGGTATTGTCCCGGTATATAAAATGATTGATACCTGCGCTTCGGAATTTGAAAGCTATATCCCCTATTTTTACTCAACATACGAGCAGGAAAACGAATCGGTAATCTCGGAAAAGAAAAAGATTATCGTGCTCGGCTCGGGTCCGATACATATCGGTCAGGGAGTTGAATTTGATTTTTCAACTGTCAGGGCTGTTCAGACAATCAAAAGGTCCGGGTATGAGGCGGTCATAATAAACAACAATCCCGAAACCGTTTCAACAGATTACACCTGTTCGGACAAGCTTTATTTTGAGCCGCTCTGTGTCGAGGACGTGCTCAATGTTATCGACCTTGAAAAGCCGGAGGGCGTTATCGCCACTCTGGGCGGTCAGACCGCGGTAAATCTCGCGGCGCCGCTGCGCGATTACGGAGTAAATATTATCGGCACGGACTGTGAGGCAATAGACCGCGCCGAGGACAGAGACAGATTTGAAAAGCTGCTTCTTGACCTGAATATTCCTCAGCCGAAAGGTCAGGCGGTCACTTCGGTTGAAGAAGGCGTCAGGGTAGCCGGAGAAATCGGATACCCCGTTCTGGTCCGCCCGAGTTTCGTGCTCGGCGGCAGAGCCATGCAAATCGTTGCCAAAGAAAGCGAAATGAGGAATTACCTCAGAACCGCCGTTGAAATTGATGAAGACAAACCGGTGCTTGTCGATAAATACATTCGCGGAAAAGAAGTTGAGGTTGACGCAATCTGTGACGGAAGCCGCGTATTCGTGCCCGGAATAATGGAACTTGTTGAAAGAACCGGAGTTCACTCCGGCGACTCAATCAGCATTTATCCGCCTTACAGTATCAGCGAAAAAGTCAAGGCGACAATCCTTGACTACGCCGAAAAGCTCGGACTCGGAATCGGCATTGTCGGACTTTTCAATATCCAGTTCATAGTGGATAAAGAAGAAAATGTCTATATTATCGAGGTTAACCCGAGGTCTTCGAGAACGGTTCCGTTCCTTTCAAAGGCAACCGGTTACCATCTGGCGGATATCGCGACCCTCGCCTGCCTCGGAATCACTCTGCCGGAGCAGGGAATTTTCGGAAGATATCCGCAGGAGAGAAACCGTTACTATGTCAAAGTTCCGGTATTCTCATTCTCGAAGCTCGGCGGTATGGACTCCTATCTTTCGCCCGAAATGAAATCAACGGGCGAGGCAATCGGTTACGATGACAAGATACACAGAGCGGCATACAAGGCGCTTACGGCATCGGGAATGAAACTGCGCAACTACGGAACGGTTGTCGTCAGCGTAGCCGATGAGGATAAGCTTGAATGTATCCCGCTGATAAGAAGATTTTACAATCTCGGTTTCAATATCGAGGCAACCTCACTTACCGCCGAGTATCTCAAAAACGCCGGAATACGCACAAGGGTGCTCGGAAAGCCGAGTGATGGCAGCAATCAGATTATCGAGGAAATCCGCAAGGGGCACGTCAGTTACGTCATCAATACCAGGGCGATACTCTCTGGCGTTCATTACAAAGACGGCGTCGCGATACGCCGCTGCGCGACTCAGAATAACGTTTCGATGCTGACCTCGCTCGATACCGTCAGAATGCTGCTTGACGTTATTGAAGAAATGACAATGAAGATTTCCACGATAGATTCCGAATAATAATATGTTGCAATTATTATTATCGGTGATATAATATATAAAATAATTTTTGAGGTAGTGTAAATGGAAAAAAGCGATCTGTTGAAAATCGAGCCCGTGCTTGACGAATACGCCTCAACGCCGGGCAGTTTGATAACAATCCTTCAGAAAACGCAGGATATCTACGGATATATCCCGAAGGATGTTATGTATCACATTGCGGAAAGAACAGGCACGACTCCCGCGAGAGTAATGGGAGTTGCGACCTTCTACTCACAATTCAGACTGAGACCGGTCGGCAAATACCTGATTATGCTCTGTCAGGGTACCGCCTGTCATGTCAACGGCTCCGAGAAAATTGCCGCGGCAATAACAAACGAGCTCGGAATATCCGACGGAGAAACAACCGAGGACGGCCTTTTTTCACTCAAAAATGTCGCCTGTCTCGGCTGCTGTTCGCTGTCGCCTGTTATGATGATAAACGGCGAAACTTACGGACGGCTTACTCCCGACAAGGCAGTCGATATTCTCAGATCTCTCAGGAAGGAGAGTGAGAATAAATGAAAATAGTTGTAGGAGAAGGCAGCTGCGGTATCGCCGCGGGAGCCGCGAAAGTTTATTCGGCAATTGAATCTGCGCTCAAAAACTCTGATGCCGCGCTTACCTTTACCGGATGTAACGGTATGTGCTTTCTTGAGCCGATAGTGGATATTTATGACGGTGACATTCTCGTTAAAAGACTTGTCCGTGTCACTCCAGATGACGCCGAAAAAATAACGGCGTTTGTAAACGGCAATAAGCAAGCCGTCAATTCTCTTGAAATAAGCGTCGATGACAAGTCATTTCTTGACAGACAGACGAGAATAGCGCTCAGGCACTGCGGAGTTATCAACCCCGAAAAAATAGAGGAATACACAGCGACCGACGGATACAAGGCGATTGAAAAGGTTCTTACGTCAATGACTCCTGAGGATGTTATAGAAGTAATCAAGACCTCAGGTCTTGCGGG
>JAFWRV010000476.1 GCA_017519685.1 Clostridia bacterium | reverse complement strand
TGGTTGCGGGCTTTGACAGATATATGCAGATTGCCAGATGCTTCCGCGATGAAGATTTACGCGCAGACAGACAGCCGGAATTCACACAGATTGACCTTGAAATGTCATTTGTGGATATGGAAGATGTGCTTGATATCGGCGAAAGATACATGGAGCGTGTATTCCGTGAAGCTCTCGGAATTGAAATAAAGCTTCCTCTCCCCCGGCTGACATATAAAGAAGCCATGGAAAGATTCGGAAGCGACAAGCCCGACACAAGATACGGACTTGAAATTACCGATTTATCGGATTGCGTCAAAAACACTGAATTCGCGGTATTCAAAGGCGCGATTGATAACGGCGGATCGGTCAGATGTATTAACGCCAAAAACGCTTATTCACTGCTTACCAGAAAAGAAATTGACAAACTGACAGAAACAGCGAAAGGAATAGGCGCAAAGGGTCTCGCATATATAAGAGTTGATGAATCGGGTACCTGCAACGCTTCATTCGCCAAGTTTATGACCGAGGATGAAATGAAAGCGATTATCGAAAAATCAGATGCCAAAGCAGGAGATGTTGTATTAATTGTCGCCGATTCAAAGAACTCACTTGTTCTTTCTGTCCTCGGAGCTTTAAGACAGACAGTCGCAAAAAAACTTGACATTATTCCGGAAGGTCAGTATAATCTCCTGTGGATTACTGAATTCCCGTTCTTTGACTGGGATGAAGAGCTCGGACAGTTTGTCGCCATGCACCATCCGTTCACCTCTCCGATGGACGAATGTCTTGAATATCTTGAAACCGACAAAGCAAATGTCAGAGCAAAAGCTTACGATCTTGTCTTAAACGGAATTGAACTGAGTTCCGGATCAATCAGAATAACCAATCCCGACCTTCAGAGCAGAATATTCACTTTACTCGGACTCAGTGATGAGGAAGCGTACAATAAATTCGGATATCTGCTTGATGCGTTTAAATACGGCGCGCCGCCTCACGGCGGTATGGGTATCGGTCTTGACAGACTGATTATGCAGATGATCGGATGCGAGTCACTCAGAGACGTAATCGCTTATCCCAAAGTGCAAAACGCGTCCGAACCCATGACCGACTGTCCCGCAGAGGTTGACGGCTTACAGCTTGACGACCTCGGGATAGCAATTAAAAATGTTCAAAATTAATTTCACATAAAAAGAAAGAAGGAATTTACCATGTCCAGAGTTTACAATTTTTCCGCAGGTCCTTCAATGCTGCCCGAAAGCGTTCTTAACAGAGCGGCAGAAGAAATGCTTGACTGCAACGGAACAGGTCAATCAGTACTTGAAATGAGCCATCGCTCAAAAGCTTTTGAGCCCATTATATACGGTGCATTTGATCTTTTCAGAGAAGTAATGAACATCCCCGAGAATTACAAAATTATCTTTTGCCAGGGCGGTGCTTCAACACAGTTTTCCGCTATTCCTCTTAACTTTATGAACGGCAGTGGCAAAGCTGACTATGTTCTTTCAGGTCAGTTCTCAACCAAGGCATACAAAGAGGCGACAAAGTACGGTGATGTCAAAGTAGTTGCTTCTTCAAAAGAACAGAACTTCAGCTGCATTCCCGAGCTTGACAAGTCGGAATTCAGACCCGATGCCGATTACTTCTATATCTGCCAGAACAATACCATTTACGGTACCCGTTTTACCAAACTTCCCGAAACCGGTAATGTTCCTCTTGTTGCCGATGTATCATCCTGCTTCCTTTCAGAGCCGATGGATGTCAGCAAATACGGTGTTAT
>JAFWRV010000475.1 GCA_017519685.1 Clostridia bacterium | reverse complement strand
GTTTGGCTGTATAGAATATCGGAGTCAGATAGAAAAGCAGAAGACAGAAGACTTCATAGAGATAGTCTATATCCTTGAAAAACACATCGAGCGTGCTCAGAATAAGACCGACTCCGACAGCGAGAAAAAGCAGTATTATTATCGGTACCGGCGCAAGAGCAAGAAATTTTGTCAGGTGCGGCGGATTGTGATTCGTTATCTTGAAGAAAAGAACGAAACAAACAAGAACCGAAAGTGAAATCAGAAAAGTTATGAAATTTGCGAGAGCGTTTGATATGGGATAAATATATTTCGGGACATATACCTTCTTTATGACCGAAGCGCTGTTTCTGATTGAACGCATCGCCCGTTTTGTGCTTTGCGAATAAAATTCATACAGCAGACGGCCGCAGAGAAGATAGATGGGATAGTTGACGATTCCCTTGTTGGATTTACCGAAAACATTTCCGAAAATAATGACGAGAATTATCGTCGTCAGAAGAGGCTGCAAAAAGGTCCAGAACATTCCGAGAACAGAATCGCGGTACTGGAGCTTGATGTTTTTTCTGACTATCTCATACATCAGGCCTCTGTATTTGTAGAAATTCTTCAGGTATTTCACTTGATTCCCCACTTTTCGTAATATCTGAACATCGACTTTATCTGAATGAGTGTAAGTCTGAAATTCTTTTTGCTTTCTCTGCCCCATTCGTGGTAAACCGTCGCGTCGGGGTAGTATATGGTCTTGCTGACCTCGTTGACTTTTCTGGTCAGGTCGCAGTCTTCAAAATACATAAAGTATTTTTCATCAAAGCCGTTAAGCTGCCTGAACAGGGATGTTCTGATGAACATAAAACACCCTGTCGCGTTCTGAATCTCACGGGGAACCGATAAGTCCTCGTCGAGCATCGCGTATTCTCTGAGAATCTTTCCGGGCACTTCGGTTCTGAAACGGCTTGCAATAAGATACTGCGGCTTGGGAATGCGCTTTCCGAGCACCTGCGGGCGTCCGTCGGGAAAGCGTATCCGGGGAGAAAGCATTCCGACGTCAGGATGCCCGTCAAGATAGGCAGCCATATCGGAAATGATGTCGTCTTTGATTATGACATCGGGGTTTATGATTGCGTGATAGTCGGAATCAAGCATATTGAGAATATGGTTGTGTCCTGCTCCGAAACCGACATTTGATTTCATCTGAATAAGAGTCACATCGGGGAATTTATCCCTGATAAGTTCAACCGTTCCGTCAGTTGAGCCGTTGTCAACGACATAAAGACGGAAACTGCACGCTGTACTGTCCAGAACAGTCCTTACAGCGGTTTCTATTGTCCTTATATTATTATAAGTGACAATACAGCCGGTTACTTTAACATCCATTACTGATCCTTTCCGTGGCACACGGTTTTAAGACAGCCAATCATTTTTATTCTGAAACGGATTTTTTCCTTGAGAGAAGTAGCTCTGCCGGTGACGGTTTCACCGTGTCTGCGCCAAAGCAGCAGCGGCTCTTCAATCAGCGAAACTTTGAATCCTTTTTTTAAACAGACCTGCGCTATCCACCAGTCATGCATCGGAATATCCCCGGGGAAAGGGATTACCGAAGAGAGAACCTTGCGGCTGAAGGCCATACAGCATCCGACAAATCCGTTGCGCAGCAGGTTCTTTGCGTAATCGGCGGAGGGTCTGTATAAATCAAATGCAGTCTGACCGGAATCATTAAGGTTTGAGTCGGTGATACGCGCGTTGTGCAGTATCAGGTCGGCTCCCTGTTCAAATGCCTCGATGGCTTTGCCGGTTTTTCCGGGAAGCCAGACATCGTCCTGGTCGCTGAGAAAAATAACATCACCGCTGCAATGACTGAGCGCGTTTTCAAAGTTTTTGCAGACTCCGAGCCCCGGCCCTTCAATGTAATGAATTCTGCTGTCACTGAAGGCGGAAACGGCGTCCTTCGTCTTTCCCCGCGGATTGTCATCGGAGACAATCAGTTCATCGCCTTCGCGAAGGCAGGAAAGAATTGACTCAATCTGCTCTGCGATATATTTTTCACCGTTATACGCCGCGAGCGCAACCGATATTTTCATATCAGTAGAGTTTCGCACCGGCGGGGATGTGTCTGTCAACCATCAGAAGATGCAGTTTTTCCTCGCCTTTTTCTTTGTGAATCGCGCTGAGAAGCATACCGCATGAATCAATACCCATCATGTTTCTCGGAGGAAGATTGGTAATCGCGATAAGCGTTTTGCCGATAAGTTCCTCGGGCTCATAGAAAGCGTGAATACCGCTGAGTATCGTGCGGTCTGTTCCGGTTCCGTCATCAAGCGTAAACTGAAGCAGCTTTTTGCTCTTGGGAACGGCAACGCAGTCCTTGACCTTGACCGCGCGGAAATCCGACTTGCTGAATGTTTCAAAGTCAACTGTATCTTCAAACAGCGGCTCGATTTCAACGTTTGAGAAATCAATGACTTCGTTGATTTCTTCTTCGGCAGAATCCTTGCTTTCCTTCTTCGGAGAAGCGTCAAGCGATTTCATGGTCGGGAAGAGCAGAACGTCGCGGATTGCCTGTGAATCGGTTAAAAGCATAACCATTCTGTCTATTCCGTAGCCGATACCGCCTGTCGGGGGCATACCGTATTCAAGAGCCATAAGGAAGTCTTCATCTGTTGTGTTGGCTTCCTCGTCGCCCATTGAAAGCTGGATTTCCTGAGCTTTGAAGCGTTCCCTCTGGTCGATGGGATCGTTGAGCTCGGAATACGCGTTTGCCATCTCCCAGCCGTTCATAAAGAACTCAAATCTTTCAACATAACCGGGCTTGCCGGGCTTTTTCTTTGTGAGAGGGGAGATTTCAATCGGATGGTCCGTAATGAACGTCGGCTGAATGAGGTGTTCCTCAACAAACTCCTCGAAGAAGAGATTGAGGATGTCGCCCTTGCCGTGACGCTCTTCAAATTCAATATTATGTTCTTTCGCGACTCTGCGGGCGTCGTCGAGAGTTTCAATATCGTTCCAGTCAACGCCCGAGTATTTTTTAACGGCTTCAACCATCGTCAGCTTTTCAAACGGCTTTCCGAGGTCCATTTCAACACCGTTATATGAAATCAGGGTTGAGCCGACAACCTTCTCCGCAAGGTGGCGGTAGAGGTTTTCGGTCAGCTCCATCATACCGTTGTAATCGGTATATGCCTGATAGAGTTCCATCAGAGTGAATTCGGGATTATGTCTTGTGTCAACGCCTTCGTTGCGGAAAACCCTGCCGATTTCATAAACTTTTTCCAGACCGCCGACTATGAGGCGCTTCAGATAAAGCTCAAGGGAAATACGGAGTTTCACGTCTTCGTCGAGAGCGTTGAAATGAGTTTCGAAAGGTCTTGCCGCGGCTCCTCCGGCGTTGGGAACAAGCATCGGGGTTTCAACCTCGATAAAGCCCTGACCGTCAAGGTAATTTCTGATTTCCCTGATGATGGCGGAGCGCTTGAAGAATGTTTCTCTGACCTCGGGATTCATAATGAGATCGAGATAACGCCTTCTGTATCTTGTGTCTGTATCTGTCAGACCGTGGAATTTTTCGGGGAGCGGAAGAAGGGATTTTGAGAGAAGTCTGATTTCGTTTGCGTGAACGCTTATCTGACCGGTCTTTGTCTTGAAGACATAACCCTTGATTTCAATAATATCGCCTATATCCCATTTCTTGAAAGCGGCGTAGGTATCTTCTCCCACGTTGTCGCGGGCGACATAACTCTGGATTCTTCCATCACGGTCGGATATATCAATGAAACTCGCTTTGCCCATTATTCTGCGGTTCATCATTCTTCCGCAGACACAGACATCCTTGTTTTCATATTCTTCAAAATTGCCGTTAATCTGTGCCGAATGAGTATCCTGATACGCAACGGTTATTTCAAAAGGATCGTTCCCGGCTTCCTGAAGAGCGCTGAGCTTATCAATTCTGATCTGTCTGAGAGAATTGACGTCCTGGAGCTCCTCGGCTGCGTTGGTGTTGGGATTACCGTTTTCGTTGGACATTATTTTTTCTCCTTTTTAGCTTTCGTATCCTTCTTTTCTTTGGCTTCTTTCTTTTCTTTGGCTTCTTTCTTTTCCTTGGGTTCTTTTTTCTCTTTGGAATCTTTCTTGTTCTTCTTGTATTCGGTGTTGATAATCTTTATCTTTCTTGAACCGGAAGGAGCGTTGACGATAACCTCGTCACCCTTTTTCTTTCCCATAACCGCCATACCGACAGGAGAATCGTCGGTGATCGCGATAACGTCTTCAAGATCTGTCATGCTGCCTATAAAGCATTTGATTTCTTCGCCGCCGTCATCAATCGTTACAAGAGAACCGACATGGACAGTGCCTTTCTGGAAGAAATCGTCATCAACTATTTCAACTTCCTCGAGTTCACGCTCAAGCTGGAGGATGCTGTCCTCAAGTTTTGCCTGGTCGTTACGGGCTTCATCATATTCCGCATTTTCGGAAAGGTCGCCGTGTGAACGCGCTTCATCGAGTTTGAGAGCTATTTCCGCTCTGCCTTCATTTTTGAGTGAATTAAGCTTTTTCTTCAGTTTGTCAAATTCTTCCTGGGTAATCTGTTTTGCCATGGTATCGTCTCCTTTTCAGGTAGTCTTATAATTTTTAATATTATAAATAAAGAAAATAAAAAAGTCAAGTTACTATATTTGTTACTTATTTGTAATAAATAAGGGTGTTCACTGTAATTATGAAAAAAATCAAGTGACTGCCGCTTTTCAAACACAGCAGTCACTTGCTTTATTTTTCTTCATTTTCGGAAAAAAGCAGAGCGAGCTCGTCTTCCGTTATTTCCCTGCATTCACCTTCGGCGAGAGCCGGGTCGAGGGAGAGAGAGCCGATTCTGATTCTTTTAAGTTTTTCAACGTGCGAGCCCGCCGCGGCGAACATCCTTTTGACCTGGTGATACTTGCCTTCGGTAATGGTGATTTCGGAATAAACGCCGCCGTTTTCTTCATAAATTTTTACTTTGCAGGGCAGACATTCGGTGCCGTCTGCAAGGGTTATTCCGCTTTCAAGTTTTTCTTTCATTCCATCCGCGGGCAATGAGTCAAGCCGGGCAATATAGGTTTTGCTGACGTGATGTGAAGGGGACATAAGACGATGGCTGAGCTCTCCGTCATCGGTGATTAAAAGAAAGCCGGTCGTGTCTCTGTCAAGCCGTCCGCAGGGAAACAGAGATTTGCGAGCGTACCGGTCAGGAATGATATCAATGACCGTCTGCTTGTTTGCGTCGCTTGTTGCCGTGATAACACCCGCGGGCTTGTTCATCATAAGATACAGGTGCTCTTTGAGTTCAAAGGTGTGGCCGTTGACCTCAATTACATCGGCGGTCGTTTCAACGGCGGCATCCGCCCTCAGAACCGCCGCGCCGTTCACTTTTACCGCTCCGCTTTTAATCAGCATCCTTGCGTCTTTGCGTGAAACATTGCAGTGAAGCGCTATTGTTTTGTCCAATCTTTTTACAGACATTGCATCACCCGAAAAACTGTTTTTTAAATAATAAATCCTTAATCCGTTGTTGTCAACAAAAAAATAAGGACCGGTCATCCGACCGGTCCTCCGATAATTCAATTACGCAAGTTCCGCGAAGTATTTGATTGTACGGACCATCTGGCTGGTGTAGCTGTTCTCGTTGTCATACCAGGCAACAACCTGAACCTCATAGAGACCGTCACAAATCTTGCTGACCATTGTCTGGGTTGCGTCGAAGAGTGAACCGTATCTCATGCCGATAACGTCGCTGGAAACGATCTGATCCTCGTTGTAGCCGTAGGACTCGGAAGCGGCTGCCTTCATAGCGGCGTTGATGCCTTCCTTTGTGATGTCGTCGCCTTTAACAACAGCGGTAAGGATTGTGGTTGAACCTGTGGGAACGGGAACTCACTGAGCGGAGCCGATGAGTTTGCCGTTGAGTTCGGGAATAACAAGGCCGATTGCCTTCGCAGCGCCTGTTGAGTTGGGAACGATGTTTGCAGCGCCTGCGCGTGCTCTTCTGAGGTCGCCCTTTCTGTGAGGACCGTCAAGAATCATCTGATCGCCTGTGTAAGCGTGGATTGTGCTCATGATACCGCTCTGGATGGGAGCGTAATCGTTAAGAGCTTTTGCCATGGGAGCAAGGCAGTTGGTTGTGCAGGATGCAGCGGAGATAATCTGATCGTCAGCGGTAAGAGTGTTCTCGTTAACCGAATAAACGATTGTTTTGAGGTCGTTGCCTGCGGGAGCGGAGATAACGACTTTCTTTGCGCCTGCGTTGATGTGAGCCATGCTCTTTTCCTTTGAGCAGTAGAAACCTGTGCACTCGAGAACAACGTCAACACCGATTTCGCCCCAGGGGAGCTCGGCTGCGTTTGCCATAGCGTATATAGTAAGGGTTTTGCCGTCAACTGTGATTGTGCCTGCTTCGTCATCTGCGGAAACAGTGTGAAGGCCTTCGCCTATTTTGCCGCAGTAACCGCCCTGAGCGGTGTCGTATTTAAGAAGGTTTGCGAGCATTGAGGGCTTGGTAAGATCGTTGATAGCGACAACATCATATCCCTCTGCGCCGAACATCTGGCGGAATGCGAGACGGCCTATACGACCGAATCCGTTAATGGCTACTTTTACTGACATAATAATACCTCCAAGTATTTTTTATATAATTTGACCATATGTATTTTATCACTTTTCAATAAATTTGCAACCGTTTTTTGTGAAATCTGTTAAAGTTTGTTATTCTTGACAAAGAAAAAGCCCATAACGGCCCGTGAATTAGAAAATCCGTTATGGGATAAGATAATTCTATTTATGATATTTGCCTTTTCCGCTTATCATGAAAGCTCTGTATATCTGTTCAAGCAGCATAACTCTCGCGAGCTGGTGAGGAAAGGTCATCCTGCTCATTGAGAGTTTCAGTTTCGACTGCGCTTTGATTTTTTCCGAAAGTCCGTAAGACGAGCCGATGATGAACGAAACTGTTCCGTCGCCGTTCAGAGCGAGCTTTTCCATTTCGGCGGAGAGCTCCTCGGAGGAAAACTGTTTTCCTTCAATGCAAAGAGAAATGATATATCCGGATTTTCCCGCTTTGGCGAGTATCCTTTCCGCCTCGTTTTCGAGCGCCGCTTCAATCTGCGACGGCTCCGGTGAATCCGGCAGGGGAGCGGGCTTGAGTTCAATGACATTGAGCTTGCAGAAAGCGCCGAGGCGTTTGATATATTCGGCGCAGGCGTCCCTGAGATAATCCTCTTTAAGTTTGCCTGTGCATATAATGTTGACAGTCATCATAATATGTTCCCTCAGAGTAAAACCGGCTCGTTCAGGTCACCCGCGACGGTGAGCCGGTAGTCGGTATTTTCTTCAAACCCCGCCTGTGTCAGAGCAAGTCTTGTCGTTTCATAGGCAAGGGACGGATGATTGTTTTCCTTGCTCAGATGGCCGAGTATGAACTGCTTTGTTCCGCTTTTTGCGAGCTCAACGGCAAAGGCGGAGCAGACATCATTTGAAAGATGACCGACATCCGAAAGAATTCTCTGCTTTAGCGGATAGGGATACGGACCCATTTTAAGCATATTGATATCATGGTTTGACTCAAGCAGAACAAGGTCGCTTCCGTAAAGCGCGTTTGCCGCTTCCTCCGTTATGATTCCCATATCGGTCGCTATTGCCGCCCTTTTTCCTGCGGGAGTGACCACGGTGAATCCGGTCGGCTCATATGCGTCGTGAGAAATACGGAAAGGACGGACATACATTCCGCAGATCTCGGTTCCTTCGGCGGGCATAATGTACGCGTCTATTTTGGATTTGAATATTTCCCGTTCGTTCATTCCGTCAAGCGTGCCTTTTGATGCGAAGACTTTTATGCCGTGCTTTGAGGCGAGAACCCTTATTCCGTTGATGTGGTCGGAATGTTCGTGTGTAACAAAAATCGCCCTTATGCATTCAATTCCGGAGCCTATATATCTCAGCGCTTCTTCAATTCTTTTGGCGCTGACTCCGGCGTCAATCAGAATTCCTTCGCCGTCGCATCCTATGAAGGTGCAGTTACCGCTGCTTGAAGAATAGAGTGAACAGAATTTTTCCATACTAACCTCGTTATAAAAATAACGGCTGCTGTTGGGGCAGCCGTAAGCCGTTATTAAATTACTTCGTTGAGATCAAACGGTTCAACACAATAGATACGGCGTATATCCGCGCCTATTCTGCCGAATTTCTCAACCACATTTTCGTAACCTCTGTCGATATGAAGAATGTCTTCAATCTCGGTTCTTCCGTTAGCGACAAGACCCGCGATTATCATCGCCGCGCCTGCCCGGAGGTCATCCGCTTTGACCGGCGCTCCTTTGAGCTCCTCAACTCCGCGTATCATCGCAATCTGACCGTCAACATTGATATCAGCGCCCATTCTCGCAAGCTGTTCGGCATAGCGGAAACGGTTGCTCCATATGCTCTCGGAAATAATGCTCGTTCCCTCGGCGAGTGAAAGCAGGACCGCTATCTGCGGCTGCATATCGGTCGGGAATCCGGGGTGCGGCATCGTCTTGATGTTGCATTTTCCGGGACGGCGGTTCATTGATACCCTGACCGCTTCGTCGTATTCCTCTATCTCCGCGCCGCACTCAATAAGCTTGGTGGAAATCGACTCAAGATGCTTCGGTATAATGTTTTTAATAAGAACATCGCCCCGTGTCGCCGCGGCGGCAACCATGAATGTTCCGGCTTCAATCTGGTCGGGAATAATGGAGTATGTACAGCCGTGGAGCTCTTCGACTCCGCGGATTTTTATAGTGTCGGTACCCGCGCCCCTGACATCCGCTCCCATTGAGTTGAGGAAGTTGGCGAGGTCAACGATATGCGGCTCCTTAGCGGCGTTTTCGATAAGGGTCATACC
>JAFWRV010000474.1 GCA_017519685.1 Clostridia bacterium | reverse complement strand
CCGATGATATTCATTGCCCTGCTGTTTGTAATCGGTTTCGGTTATTCATTTGTTTCAATCACAAACTGGGCGGTTGTCGCGGATGTGATTGATTTCCAGGAATACAGAACAGGCATCAAGAGTGAAAGCGCGATATACGCGGTTTACACTTTCTGCAGAAAACTCGGTCAGACTGCCGCGGACTACGGCGGACTTATGCTTCTCGGAAAAATCGGTTATAACGCGCAAACTATGGCAAACGCCGGTTTTGTTGCCGGGGTCAGCGAAGGAATACTGAAAGTCTGCACGGCTATACCCGCAATTACATATACGCTTATATTCCTTCTCTATTGCGTTTATCCGCTTACAAAGAAGAAATTAGAGCCCGTTTATTCATATATCAGAGAAAAGAATCAGGCAGCATCTGAAAACGTTTAAAAGCAGGTGATTCAGTGTCAACTGAAGTTCAGGCAGTAAATGAAGAACAAATTGAAATAAACCGCCGCGTTCCCACCGGAAAACTGCTTGCTTATGCGACAGGACTTGTCGGTCAGAATTTCACTTACGGATTCATTGCCGGCTGGCTGTTTTATTATCTTGAATATATCAGACAGATTTCACCGAAAATTTCCGGCATAATAACAGGTATTTCGCGAGTGTGGGATTCAATCAATGACCCGATTATAGGCGGATTGATTGACAAGCATAAATTCAGAAACGGAGAAAAGCTGAGACCCATTCTGATACTGACTCCGCCTTTTATCGGCGTGCTTGCGGTATTGATGTTTCTTCCGTTCAATCTGAATAAGTCGGCGCTCATAATTATGATATGCGTCTGCTATCTTCTCTGGGACTTTTTCTACTCGTTTCAGGATGTGGCATTGTGGGGAATGGTGGCAGTTTCGTCACCGAGCTCTGTTGAAAGAGGCAGAGTCGCGCAGTGGATAAGCATCGGAGCCGGTGCAGGCAGCGCGATTGTCAGTCTTTTCCCTTCGTTCAGAAGCGCGGTTGAAGGAATGGGAGTTTCTTCGGTTTACGTCTTTTTCATCTTCGCGGTTATTTTCGGCTTCGGCGGCGAAATGCTCTCGATGACAGCTCATAAAATGCCGGAAGTAATTGAGACACCCAAAAGCGAAGAAAGTCTGTTTGAAGCCATTTTTGTTTTAAGGCACAACAAAACGCTGATGTGGATTTCTATCGCGAGATTTTTCCGCGATGTATTCAATACCGTTCTCCCCTGGGTTTATTTCTTTGAAAGCAGAGAAATATATGACCTCGGAATCGCGAAAATCGGATACGGAAACATTCAGGTTATTTACGGCCTGATGACAGGCGCCGTCAGCGCAGTCGCAATGCTGTTCGCGACAAAAATCGCATCAAAATTAGGCGGAATGAAACGTCTTCTTCTTGTTGCTCAGGCATCCAATATAATCTGCCGTGTAATCAGTTTCTTTGTTGGATTCAATTCACCTTCAAGAATATTCATTACAATGGGTCTGATGGCAATCGCGAATATACCGGTCAATTCAATGGATATCGCTCACAGGTCCATTACTACCGACTCAATTGATTATGTTGAGTATAAGACAGGCAAGCGGACCGAAGGCATATCCTTCTCCATTCAGAACCTTGTCACAAAACTCGCTTCGGCAGTTGTTCAGATTGTAAACGGATTTGTTCTTTCCGCTCTCGGTCACGACAGCAGCAGAAAGAATTTCGATCAGAATCCGCTTTATATGAAATGGCAGTGGCCTATATTTATGCTCGGCCCTGTTATCGGCGCTGTTATTTATACTTTCTTTATTTCCTTCGTCAAAGACGATGAAGAAGAAAAGAAAAAGGTTGAAGCGGCGCTGTATGAACGCCATCACGCGGTTGATGAAAAAGCGGAAATGCTGAATAAATAAGAATAAAACAAAAAAATTTGCCTCCGTCAATAGACGGAGGCTTTATTATTATTCGGCAGGTATGATTAAATCTCTGAAACCTTTGGCGCCGAATGTGTCGTAAACTTTATCATTCAGTCCCTTAAGTATCTTAGTGGAAAAATCGGTCTTTTCCGGTGCAGGCGCTTCATAAACGCCGAGCTCAACAAGCATATTATAATAATCGTCAATTACTTTGTCGTCCGCTTCACGGTTGTTTACAACACTGTCCATCATCTTGTTGACAGCGGCTGTGTTTTTATCTATAAGCGCTTTCTGGGATGCGTTGGGAGTATTGCTGCCGAGCCATTTTTCAAGATCGGGAATATAGTCTCTCTTGAGTCTCTTGAGATCTCTTGACTCGTTATAACGCGGGAAGATATTTGCCGGGTCATTTGTTCCTTTGATTATACCGGTCGCAAGGTCAAGCGCCAGCTTAAGAGCCGTGTTGTTGTTTTCGAGTTCGTGTTTCTGTCCTTTGAAGAGCCACGCTCTGTCGGGGAAGAAAGAACCAGAAATATCCGCCGATTTATCCGGTGTTATATAATCGGCATCGTGTGAAGCGAGATACGCGGCGTCAAAGCTGTCACCCGCATGGACAAAGGCTGAACCGGGAACAGTTGAGGAAATCTGGATTATTTCATCGGAATTTGTGGTTTCCGCGCTCTTCAGGAACTGGAAGAACTCGTAATCCGAGCTGTATCCGCCGAATTCAAGGCCGTAACCGGCGATATAGAAGAAATCAACGCCGTAATCCTTATTGAGGCTGAGAGTGCGTTCCTTCAGCGTTTTCTGGGCTTCGTGATACTTGTTTGTTGTCTTTATAACATAATCAATATCCGTTCTGCCTTTAAGACGCGCTTCATATATTGCATCATATCTGTCGCAGGGAATGAGCGCGCAGAGAGAAGGAGTTTTCAGCACAAGGTTTTCAACAAGGGAATCAAGGATTTCATCAATTATACTTCTGAGTGTTTTTTTCGGGAAAATTCTGAGAATTACATTGACAAGATATCCCCAGGGCTCACCGATAAGATCGGAAACAATGCCGTTATAAAGCTTTTCGGGAGCGTCGGAAGCATATTTGAGCTCTATCAGGTCGGCAAAAACATCGCTGCCGTCCCACGCGCCGACGATACTGACCACTCTGGCAACCTTGCCCTGAGTACCGTAATCCTGAAGGTAAGCGCTGACAACACTTGCGCCCATGCTCATGGGAACAAGAACAACCTTGTCTTTTCCGGTCTGGGGAAGAACATAATTATTGATAAAATCGTTAAGTCCGTCACTGTTCTGATATGTATCCGAAAAAGCGGAATAATTGAAGCAATAAAGCATATCTTCGCCGACATTTCCGATAACGTCATTGCACGGAATTGTTCTGTAAAAATTATCTTTCTGCTCCTCAGTGTATTCCGAAACAGGATAAAGACATCTCGGTGTCACAACAACCGGCGGAAGCTGACCGTTCTCGTCAACGGTATTGTATCTGAATAAAATCTGAACAAGCTTATCCACCGATTTACGGGGAATGACATTGACATCAATGATTGCGGAAGTAAGGAATCCGAAAAGAATGGGAATAATCGCGGCATAAGTGCCGAATTCCTTAAACGCGAAGCTGAAATCGTTGCAGAAAAGATTCCAGCGCGCGATTGCTCTGTCTGTCGAGTTTTCTTCTTTATCTTTCTTTGCGTCTTCCTCATTCTCATAAAGATATGAGTAAGACTG
>JAFWRV010000473.1 GCA_017519685.1 Clostridia bacterium | reverse complement strand
TCTTATAATTCTGTCGCTGGTGTTTGCCGCATCCTGCGTAAAGACTCAGACTCCACAGGAGCCGGCGGGCGACCCTTCCGTAGATCCGCCCGCAGAAGCGGACAAACCGGCTCCGGGAGAATATTCATCGGGATGCCGAGCTTCTCGCAGAGATATTTATCCCAGCAGAGATTGTCAACATCGAAAAGCATTGTTCTGGAAGCGTTTGAATAGTCGGTCACGTGAACGCTGCCGCCGGTGAGATTCCATATCAGCCAGGTTTCAACCGTGCCGAAAAGCAGACGGTTTTCCTGCGCGAGCTTTCTCGCTTCGGGAACATTGTCGAGAATCCACTTGATTTTTGTGCCGGAGAAATACGCGTCTATCAGAAGTCCGGTCTTGTCCTTGATATAATCCTCAAGTCCCTCTTCCTTGAGTTTTTCACAGTATTCCGCGGTTCTGCGGCACTGCCATACGATTGCGTTATAGACGGGTTTGCCGGTCTGTCTGTCCCAGAGAATCGTGGTTTCGCGCTGGTTGGTGATACCGATTGCCGCTATCTCGCTCGGCTTGACTTCCGAACCCGCCATACACGCGGAAACAGACTGGAACTGACTGTAAAGAATTGAAAGCGGGTCATGCTCAACCCAGCCCGCCTTGGGATAAATCTGCTCAAATTCATTCTGCGCCTTGGCAACGATATTGCCTTTTTTGTCAAAGATAATTGCGCGGGAGCTTGTGGTACCCTGGTCAAGAGCCATTACATACTGTGCCATAATTTTTACCTCACTTTAATCCGAAATACTTGAATCCGTTGTTATATGAAATATCCTCCGCGAGTTTACGGAGTGCTTTTTCATCATCGGGATACTGGCCGTTTTCGACAAATTCTCCGAGAAGATTGCACATTATTCTGCGGAAATACTCGTGCCTCGGATAGGAAAGGAATGAACGGGAATCCGTTACCATGCCGACAAATTTGCCGAGCGCTCCGAGATTGCCGAGCGCCTTCATCTGCTCGCGCATGCCGTCGATATTGTCGTTGAACCACCAGGCGGAGCCGAACTGAATCTTGCTTTCGGCGTCGGAATTCTGGAAATTGCCGAGCATTGAGCCGATAACATAGTTCTCTCTCGGGTTCAGGGTGAACAGAATTGTTTTCGGGAGCGAATTTTCCCTGTCAAGGGAATCAAGAAAACGTGAAAGCTTTCCCGCAATCAGCCGGTCGTCAATCGAGTCGCAGCCGGCGTCGGGACCGACAGAGCTGAAAATCTTTGTGTTGTTATTGCGCATCGGACCGATGTGGAGCTCCATAACCATATTCCTTGCCACGTATTCTTTCGCGAGGAAACGCAGGAGCGCGGTCTTGTATTTATCGGCGTCCTCGGTGCAGATTTCTCTGCCGAATACCGCGTCAGCGAATATACGCTCAAGCTCCTCATCCGTCGCTTCCTCATAAGGAACATAAGAGAAAGCGTGGTCGGTCGCGCAGCAGCCGAGCGAAACGAAGAAATCTATCCTGCTTTTAAGCACTTCGCAAAGCTTTTTATATGAATCAATTTCCGTGCCCGCGCGTTTTTTCATATCGGAAAGCCAGGGCAGGAACGCAGGCGCGTCAATGCCGAGCGCCTTGTCGGGTCTGAACGCGGGAAACACTTTGAAAGGAAGATTTTCCTTTGCCAGAAGCTGATGATATTCAAGGGAATCCGCCGGGTCGTCGGTGGTGCACAGATGGGTGACATTTGATTTCGCAATCAGCTCTCTCGGCGTGAATCCGCCGGCTTTTATCGCGGCGTTAGCGCTGTTCCAGATTTTATCCGCCGTATCCGCGCTGAGAATGTCGTTTATCCCGAAATATCTTCTGAGCTCAAGATGGCACCAGTGATACATCGGATTGCCTATCAGCGAAGGCATGCAGGCGGCAAACGCTTTGAATTTCTCATATCCCGGAGCGTCTCCGGTTATGTATTTTTCTTCCACTCCGCAGGAACGCATCGCCCTCCACTTGTAGTGGTCTCCGGCAAGCCAGAGCTCCGCGATATCCGAGGGCTCTTTATTCTCATATATTTCTTTGGGTGAGAGATGACAGTGCCAGTCAAAAATCGGCATTTTTTCCGCGGCTTCAAACATTCTGACAGCCGGTTCATTGCCGAGCAGGAAATCCCTGCCCATGAATTCCTTTGCCAAATTTATACCTCCCTGAAAAGCAGTTTTAATTATTGTAACACATTGAGGGATTTTTTCAAGGGGAAAACAAAAAAAGCAGCTGACTTTCGTCAACTGCTTAAAAACTGTTCTGATTAATCGGCAAAACCGGATTCAACAAGTTTTACAAGATCGCTAACCGCTTTCTCTTCATCCGCGCCGGAAGCGATAATACGGATATTGGTGTCGCCCATAATGCCGAGCGAAAGTACGCCGAGGAGACTCTTCGCATTAACTTTACGTTCGTCTTTCTCAACCCAGATGGATGATTTGAATTCGTTGGCTTTCTGAATAAAATATGTTGCAGGACGGGCATGAAGACCTACCTGATTCTGAACCGTAACATCCTTAACGTACATATAAATTCTTCTCCTCGATATTGATTTACAGTAACATTATATCAAAAAAATTCCGTTCGTCAACAGTCTGAAAAAAATTCGGATTGTATAACAAAACGCGGAAAATATCGAAAAAGTGATTTGTGCAAATTGACAAAGGTTTGCCGAATATTCTGTGAATATTGTTTATATTCAGCGGAAAGCGAGATAGGTAAAAGTCATTCCCGCGTCATTGAGATGAGGCTGCGTACCTCTGAAAACACTGCCGCTTCCGCCGCTTACGGTGAAGCCGTTTGCGGTGATTTCAATGCCGTGAATACCCGCGGAGCCGGCAGCGGCGGCAAAGCGGCTTTCAATGACATTTTCACCCTGAGTCCAGGCGGGATATCCTCCCGTGAAAACAAAGACCGCCGACGGACGAAAGCCCAGAGAAACGCTCCTCGAAGCGTTTCCGTTTCCGAAATAGACGCCTGTGACAAGCGGCGAGCCGAGATATTCCTGCTGCTCTGGGGAAAGATGAATCGCGCTGTTTGAAATGTGGCTGCCGCAGAGCAGGGTTTTGTCGAGAAAAGACGGAAACTCAAGATCGCTTATCTGCGCAGGGCAGAGCGAAGTGTTTATGTCGGCGTAGGCTTCAAGCACAAAAGCGTCCGCTTCCCTGTCCTGCGTTACCCCGCCGCATCCCGATGACGTTATTTCAAGGCCGGAGTCAAAAACGAGGCAGTCGATTATATCGGCAAACGCCGCGTGGCAGGCTTCGCCGCCTCCGCTGTAAGGGGCGTGAACGGAAAAGCGGAGCCGGATTTTCGCCTGTCTGCAATATTCATTGTTTTCAAGCGTATTCTCCGTGTCGTTCGCGGCGAAGGTGTCCGCAATTTCAATTTTTCCGAGGCCGACGGCGACAGTGACCTTTTTGAGCGGCACCGCCTTTTTAACGGGCGGAAACTCGGTCATGAAAATCATATCCGAAAGCTCCTCCCTGCCGGAGAGCCATTCCGTCACCGATGACGGAAGCGCGCTGATTTCATTCATTCAATTCACCTCAACTGTTTTTCTGAGCACTGCCCAGATATAGAATACGTCTGAGCCGTAATACACTTTCTCCGCCCTGTCGATAAGATATGTGTCATCTCCGCAGTGAACGGAAATGCCGTCCCCGGTTATGTCGGCGGAGGCGGGTCCGATATAGAGATAATAACCCTCGGAATTATAGCCGATTGCCGTATTGACTCCGTAAATATACATCTTGTTTCTGTATCTGAGCGGAGAGATGAAGGCGCTCATCTCCCCGAGCGTGTTTCCCCGCCCGTCGGAAAACGAGCAGGGACGCGCGTATCTGCGAAATAGTTTTTCCGTTATCATCAGCCGATTCTCCTGAAAACAAAGGCGTCATCCCTCAGAAGAGGCGCCGCCGCCAGCATTGCGCTGCGAAGCGTTTCCTCGGCGTTTTCAAGCATCTTTGACGGCGATATCCTGACCGTAACATCGCCTGCCCTGAATGAAGTTACCCCGTCATCCTGCCCGGCGGCGCGGATGACCGATTTTCTGTGGCAGAGAGCCGCCGCGGCGTTGAGAACGCGGATGTCGCCTGCGTCCGCGTTCTCTTTAAGACTTTTCTCAATTTCCAGGCACGCCGCGATACAGAGCGAATTGCTCGTTTCATCGGCGGGATACTGCTCCCTGACAAGGCGGAGAACATCCTGAACACAAATCATAAGCTGAGCACTTTCGCGCCGCCGTCCGCGATTTTGGCAAAGCCGGCGGTACAGCTTATCACTGCTCTTTCAAGCTGTCTGTCAATCAGTTTGTCATACTCGGTCATAACATCGCCGGATTTGACCATTTCAAGCGCCGACGATTTGTCGAGACCGATTATTTTGCCCTGTCCGACGGCTCCGCTTCTGATGAGCTTCGCTCCGAACGGAGTCAGCGCCTTTCCCGTACCGTGGAAAGTGAGGCCTGCCGCGGCATCGCGGAATTCGCTCATATTGAGAATTTTCGCCATCATATCCGGAGACGCGACAAGCGTGTTAAGCTCATAAGGGTCAAATGAATTCCAAAGTGAAATCAGGTCGGAATAGGTAAGAGAGCCCGGAGTTGCCGTTCCGATTACGGGAGCGGCGTTATTGTTGCCGTCGCCGTTTTCAAGAACGTCAATCGCGTCGCTGAGCAGGGTGCGGGCGATATACGCGCCTATCTGGCGCAGAGTCACGGCAAAAAGATCGAGGCGCTGATAGCGGATTGCCTCATAGGAAGCAACAAGACTTCTTCCCCTTTTTCTTAGCGTAACAAGATTTTCCTTTGTTTTAACGTGCGTTTCGGGGATGAACGCTCCCTCGCTGACCGCCTTGAGTTCCCTGTCCTCATTACCCGGAACGGAACTCAGCGATCTGTAATCCCTGCCGTTTATCGAGGTTGTGACCGCGACAATGTCGGGAAGAATGTCCGCCTGCTCCATGCCGGCTCTGACTCCTCTTGCGACAAATTCGGGGAAAAGCACGCTGCTCTGCGCCGTTGAAAAGAATTTCTCAACGGTGTCGCTCGAGGCGCCGCTTACCCTGATACCGAATCTTTTGAGCTGGCGCTGAAAGGCGTCCAGCCCCTCAAGTTTTGTTCCCTTGTATTTTTCATCGGGGTCCGCCGATGTCAGCGCGGCGGTGAAATTGCCGCCTGCGTAAAGACCTTTTTCAAGTCTGATATTATCAAAATCGGGCATTGTATCTCCTCCTTAAAGTATGAATGTAACGGTTTTTGCCTCGGTGTCGGCGTCAAGAACGATTCTGTCCTTTCTCGCGTCGCCCGCCGTGAGTCTTCCGTTGCTGTCAGCAAGAAGTCCGCTGTAACCCGCGGCGATCGAGTTTCCTCTGTAAGGAATGGTGACCGCTCCCTCAACCTGAACCCCGGCGTATCTGCCGTCGCAGTTGATGACAACGCCGATAAAATCATCGTCAATCGCCGCGTTGACCTTGCCGTTTTCATAAATCGTGACAAGCGTGCCCGGCTCAATCTCGCTGTCAACGGCGAATGTAAGCAGCTTCCTGTTGAAGCCGTCAAAAGAAATATTCATATTGTCCTCCTATATTTTATAATCGCTGTAATCCGCCGCCGTTTCCTCCGCCGGCGCGGCAAGAAGGGAAACAAGCGGAAGCTGTTTTTTGCGCTGCTCTTTAAGAGCGTCTCTCATTTCGCGCAGCTTTTTAAGGGAAAGGCAGTCGCAGATATCGCCGAGCAGGGAATTGCCTAAAAACGGCAGAAGACCCGCGCCGTCTTTGATTATATCCTGCTTCATCTCCTGCCTGAACTCCTCAACCCAGTCGGGATATTTTGATTTATCCTCGATTTTATGGGATTTTATTACGCCAGCGTTTCTCTGCGAGGGAACCGCGACAAAGCTCCATTCATAAGCGTCTTCGGGGTCGCAGAGAAGCCAGCTGCATTTTTTGCTGCCGTAGGTTTCGCCTTTGCGGTGGCCGCATTTTTCCGTTCTGATATCATTGCCGCAGATTGAGCAGCGTATGCTCCTGACACTGCATCCGACGCTCGTCTCCTTTTTGATGCCGCCCTCTATCTCGGCGATGAGATTCTCGTTCGCGGCCGTTCTCATCATATACGCCTTTGCCTTGACGCAGATATAGTCGTCTCCGTCGGATGTCTTTCTTGACGGATCCTTTTCGACTGCCGCCGAATATATCCTTGCCGTCTGGCCTCCGGCGCTCATATTGTGGTCAAATATCCCCGTCTTGCCGACAAACATTCCGGCAAGTTTATTAAGGGAATCTTCGGTGAATTTTTCATTATCCCTGTCTGTTTCGTTATCGCAGATAATCAGGGAGAAGGTGTAAATCTCATCCGCTGTCACATCCTTGCGGGTGTATTCGCGGATTTTAGCGAGCTCCTGCTCCGTAATTTCGTTCTGTTTGCTCATTTGTTCTCCTTTTCAAGTTTATTTGCCTGCGCGCGGTATAACATCGCCCTGCTCCTGTCAAGCTCGTCCTGAAGCGTTATTTCATCCCATTCAACCTCGAGCGGGCAGGAATATCCCTTAGCGCCGAGAAACGCCGAGCAGATTTTAAGAATCACCGGCGTCAGTATTCTTCGGTATGACTCGAGTTCGCTTGTCAGGGCGTCCGCCTGCTGGGATGACATCCTCTCGGTCGATGACCAGGAGAGACCGAGCATAAACGGAGGAAGGCCTGTCTTTGCAACTATCTGCTCGAGCATCTGCCTGACCGGCACCTCACAGTCGGGAATTTGGCTGTCCGCTCCTATGACTTTAATCTGCACGTCGCCGACAGCCACAAAGTCCCTTATCTCGCCGCCCGGCTTCATCGCCCTGCTCCATTCATCGGCAATCTGCTCCGCCCTGTCACGTGCGTACGCGCGGTCGAGAGCGTCGTTTTTGGGATTGTAGGTCACCGCGAAACGGATGTTTCCCGCCCTCTCCCAGTTGACGCCGATGCTCTCATAGATTTTGAGCAGAATGTTGCTGACAAAAGGCAGTCCCTTGAGCATTGAGTTTCCGCAGAGCGCTCCCGGATCGGGATTTAAAACGCTGATGAAGCACAGGTCGCCGCAGGGCACTTTCACCGTTTCGGCGCCTTTTCTGACATTGATATCAATGTCAAATCCGTTTTCCGCGCGGCTCAGCTCAATGTTATCGGGCGGCGCGTTGTAGAGCCCCGCCGGGTCTCCGTCGGAGTCCGTCACTATTTCACCGACCGCGGTCCCGAGAGTCAGGAGCTGCTCGAGATAGCTTTCGGTGAACGCCCATATTCCGCGGCGGTTTCCGCCGACCGGAACATTCATCAGTATTTCGTCAAGCGCCTTCTGCGCCGCTTCGTCGGAGCATCTGACACTGTATCCTCCGGTAAGTCTGACGGTCTTGTAAATTGCCGCGTCAACGACCGGGATTGCCTCCCTGAGGGCGTACCACAGCTTACTGCAGGATGAGGTCAGCGGCACATAATTCTGCAGGGGCGTGAACGGATGCCTGTTTTCGGGAGCCGTCACGGGCGCTTCGATTTCCCTGCGCGCTTTTCTTCTGAATTTTGCCATATTTCCGTTACTGTCTTTTTGGGAACACCGCAAAGAATTCCCCGCCGTCCTCCCTGCAAAGAACCGTTGAGACAAAATATCTTATGTCATCCATCGCGTGGTCGTTTTCC
>JAFWRV010000472.1 GCA_017519685.1 Clostridia bacterium | reverse complement strand
GTAACACCTGTTTCTTCAATAATTGCATTGATAACCTTACCACTCTTTCCGATTACATCACCAATCTTATCCGGATCAATTTGAATAGTTTCAATCTTTGGAGCGTATTCGCTCAGTTCCTTACGAGGTTCTGCGATTGCTTTCTTCATACAGGTATCCATGATGAATAATCTTGCTTCTCTTGTTCTCTGGATCGCACCTTCAACGATTGGACGAGTCAATCCGTGAATCTTAATATCCATCTGAATAGCGGTAATACCTTCCTTGGTACCGGTAACCTTAAAGTCCATATCTCCGAAGAAGTCCTCAAGACCCTGGATATCAACCATTGTCATGAAGCGGTCGCCCTCGGTGATAAGTCCGCAGGAGATACCCGCTACGGGCGCCTTGATGGGAACGCCTGCCGCCATAAGCGAAAGGGTGGAGCCGCAGACTGAGCCCTGTGAGGTGGAGCCGTTTGAGGAGAGAACCTCGGAAACGACACGGATGGTGTAGGGGAATTCCTCAACGGAGGGAAGAACGGGAACCAGCGAACGCTCTGCGAGAGCGCCGTGGCCGATTTCACGTCTGCCGGGGCCTCTTGACGGCTTTGTTTCGCCGACAGAGTAGCTCGGGAAATTATAGTGATGAATGTATCTCTTGCTGTCTTCCTCGTCAAGACCGTCGAGAGTCTGAGCGTCGCTCATCGGGCCGAGAGTCGTGACGGAAAGCACCTGAGTCTGTCCTCTTGTGAACATGCCGGAGCCGTGAACTCTGTCAAGCAGGTCAATCTCGGCGTTAAGCGGACGGATTTCGTTTATTCCTCTGCCGTCAACACGCTTGCCGTCATCGAGAAGCCAGCGGCGGACAACATATTTCTGAACTTTGTAAAGGCATTCCTCAATCTTGACTTCCATCTCGGGATAGATTTCGTCAAATTTCTCGTGAACCTTTTCATAAACGGGTTTAAGACGCTCGTCACGGATTCTCTTGTCATCGGTGTCGAGAGCGGCTCTGATATCCTCAATCGCGAAGTCCTTGATTGCCTCGTACATTTCGGGGTCGGGATCGTTTGAGGGGAAGTCAACCTTCTCTTTGCCGCATTCCGCCTTGATTTTATTGATGAATTCAACTATCTTCTGATTTTCCGCGTGGGCAAACATAATGCCGTCATACATGTCATCATTGCTGACTTCATTGGCGCCCGCCTCAATCATCGCGACGAGGTCGCTTGTGGAAGCGACGGTGACATACATATCGCTCTTCGCTCTCTGCTCAAGAGTCGGATTGATGACGTATTTGCCGTCAACAAGGCCGACAACAACGCCTGAAATCGGGCCGTCCCAGGGGATTTCGGAAATGGAGATGGCGATTGAAACGCCGAGCATCGCGGTGATGCCGGGCTCGCAGTCGGGGTCAACCGACATAACGGTCGCGACAACGCCGACGTCATTTCTCATATCCTTCGGGAAAAGGGGACGGATGGGTCTGTCGATAACACGGGAGGCGAGAGTCGCCTTTTCGCTCGCCTTGCCTTCACGGCGCTGGAACGAGCCGGGAATTCTGCCTACGGAGTAAAGCTTCTCCTCATAGTCAACGCTGAGAGGGAAGAAATCAACGCCCTCGCGCGGCTTGGGAGCCATTGTGGCTGTGCAGAGCACGTTTGTCTCGCAGTAACGGACAAGACAGGAACCGCCAGCGAGCTGAGCCATTTTACCGACTTCGACTACGAAAGGTCTGCCGGCAATTTCGGTTTCATACTTTTTGAAAGCTTTAAAAAACATTGGGTTACCTCTTTCTGATATATTTCCGCAGGTCGGTCCGGTTTTAGCAATAAATCCGGAGCAAAAACGGCTTTTGCTCTCGATTCACTGCTAAAATTTGCAGACCGCCTGATGGATACGAATACGAGGGGCAGGCGGGAATAGAAATCCTGCCTGCCCTGAATTTGCAATTATTTACGCAGACCGAGTCTTGCAACTATTGAACGGTAGCGCTCAATATCAACCTTCTGAAGGTAAGCAAGGAGATTTCTTCTGTGACCGACCATCATAAGAAGTCCTCTGCGGCTGTGATGATCCTTCTTGTGGATTGCAAGGTGCGCGTTGAGGTCATTGATTCTCTTTGTGAGAACCGCGATCTGAACCTCAGGTGAACCTGTGTCGCCGTCGTGTGTTGCGTATTCTGCCATGATTGCCTGTTTTTCTGCCTGTGTCATAGTTTTCACCTCATTTTTTTATTTGCCTCGGACTCAGTAAGCGGCAGGTGATTTCCCCATCGGGGCTTACTCCGCAGACCGGGAACCGGGCACAAGCAAAACGCATTATAACACGATATTTTATATTTGTAAAGACTTTTATTTATTATTTTTGTTATTTTCTTCTTTAAGACCCTTCATAAGCCTGTCCGCGAATATAGCGGCGTCGGTAAAAGAGTTGTTTTTCCAGTAGGCGAGAAGGGATGTCAGAACGACGAGAACAGTGCTGACAATCTTTGCCGCAGCGCCGCTTCCGGGCGAAAAATCAATCCCGAATACCGAGAGAATATTTCCTGCGAGAGCGGCCGTAAGCAGAGCGAGGCGCACCCAGGTTCCTGTTTCGACATTTTTAAGTTTCATACTGTATCCTTTCCTCAAGCGATTTGATTTTCAGCTCGCTGACGGTCATGCGCTCAACGAGGTTGTTATGCTTGCTTACCTTTTTCTCAAGCTGCTCAATCCTGTAATTTGTCAGCTTCTGCGAGGCGAGAATTCCCGCGACACAGCCGATTGCGGAGCCGAGAAAAGAGATTATCAGTTCGTAATTCATTTTTCCGCCTTTCCGCTCAGATGCCTGCCGAGTTTCACCCAGCCCCTGCCGTCTTTAAGCCGTCCCCATTTTCCGTCGGACGAGGTGACGGTGATGACGATTTTATCGCCCTTGAGCAGTGTGCCTTTAACCTTTGACTCATCCGATGCCTTGCTTTTTATCTGCGTTTCGGTCAGAACGGTGTATTCCGTCATATCGCCGAAAACCTTTTCGAGCGCTTTGCCTATCGCGACTCCGCATTTTTTGCATCCCGCCTCTGTGCGCACCTTTTCAAGGTCATTTTCGCAGTCGATAAAAACGCATTCAATCAGCACGGCGCAGGGGTCGGTAAGGCGGATGAAACCGAAATAGTCCTTGCCGTAGGCGTTAAGACGCACCTTAGGTCCCCTGTTTCTGACTCCGAGATCGGATGAAACCGACTTGCTGATTTCCGCCGCCGCTTTTTTGCCTGTCGGAGAGCCGTGATAATAGTAAACCTCTGTGCCGGTGCCGCCGCCGGCGTTAAGGTGAATGTCAGCGGCGAAGCCGTAATTTCCGGCGTTTACCGCCTTGATTCTTTTGGTCAGGCATTTATCCGAGCCGTAATTCACAAGGTCGCATCCGAGATAGTCCGCCGCGTATTTCGCTATTTTTCTCGCGAGCTTGTGCTCGTGATATTTTTTGTCTTTGCTCACGGCGCCGGGGTCATAGACACCCTTGGCGTTGCTTCCGTGGCCGATGCATAAACAGATTTTTCTGCTCAAATTTCCACCCCGTTTCTGAGTAATTCAAGTAATTCGTTATCTTTGTATCTGCCGACAGTCACCGCGCCGCCTCTTGCCCTTATGACACACAGGCAGGCGCCGGAGTTTACACCCGCAGGGATGACCGTCAGCGCGTATTCGGTTTCACCGTAGTTGTAGTTTTCCGTTATCGCGTCAATCAGCGCTTCGGCGTCCTGCGCGGTTTCGGGAAACGACAGCGGAGTTGACGTTTCGTCAATATAAAGCAGCCGCGCCGCGGCCGAGGCGCAGAGATAGCCGATATCCGTCTGAGGTATTCTGTGCTCCGCCTCGGCGATTCTTATCTCAAGAGCGTCAATCTCCTCAAAGATGCTGCCGCCGAAAGACGGGAGCGGCTCTGAGTTTCCGCAGAGAGATTCGCCGAATCCGAGGTCCGCGACACTCGATTTCACCTCAATTTCCTCCCCGTTTTCATCGCTCCCGAAAGCGGAAAGCTGGACCGAAAGCGCGCCGCGGCAGGTGAGATACGCCGTCAGCGGGCAGTAAATAAAGCCGTTTTTAAGATAAGCGGGAGCGGAGGCCTCATTTTCAATCCTGTTTGATATGAATGTTCCGATTCCCGGAATCCCGAAATTCAGAACATAATAAGAGGGCTCGCCGCCGCTGAAACCAGACAGGTCGATTTTCAGTATGCTGCCGTTATGCTCGCCGGAATAAACCGCCGGAGTTTCAAACGCGAGAACGCGGTTTTCATCCAGCGAGCCGTTGATATATTTAAGCATTTATTCTCCTCATACAGTATAGTAATTTCTCAGGCGCCTGACTGTTTCAAGCACGTCGCGTCTTTCCGAATAGAGGGTGTTGAGCTCGGATTTCAGTCTGCTTGCCTCACTGGAAAACGGGGCGAAATTCCTGAGTTTTCCGGTCCTTTCATTTATTCTCATTGTGACGGTGTCTGCCGTCCGCGCGTATTCGTCAGCAAGCTCTTCAAGACTTAAGTTCATTCTCTTTCCTTTCATTGTCATAATCAAATATTTCGTTCGGCGTAACACCGTATGCGGCGCAGAGTTCCCCGATTTCAAGAGCGTCCGGCAGCGCTCCTCCCGACTCGAATTTTCTCAGTCTCGAAGCGGAAATGCCCGTAATATCCGAGATGAGTTTAACCGGAAACGCCTTTGCCGAGCGGAGGCGGAAAAGTTTCCCGCCGAGATTTGCGGCGCGGGTTTCCCTTGCCCTGATGACGCTGAGCACGTCGCCGGTGAGCAGAGAGGAATCGGTTAAGGGAATTCTGTCGTCAATATAGTATTTCACGTATTTC
>JAFWRV010000471.1 GCA_017519685.1 Clostridia bacterium | reverse complement strand
TAATTCCCATTTAATGACCTCCTTGTTTTATTTTGTTGCAGTTGGCAGACCGCAACTCTATTTTACAAGGAGTTTTTTATTTACTCAACGATTAATCTTTCCCGAACCACACGTCTAACGTGTGGTTTTACACTACAAAAATCCGGCCTGCTGCGATGCAGACCGGAAAAATTCATTTCAGTTTAATATGCTTAATTCTGAGATTCGGTAATGCTTGCCAAAGCGCTTTCGGAAGTGCTGCTGTAATCTTCTTCGCTGAGGTCATAATATGCCGTAACGGCAAGCTTGGCGGCTATATCTTCAAATTTAATATCGGTTAATACGGTTACAAAATTGCCGTCAAAGAATATATCTGTAAAATCAACTGTACGCAGCAGTTTATGCTGAGCGCGCATAAGGCGAAGCTCACTGTCGGAAAGAGTTTTCTTGGCAGCCGCGTAAGAAAGAACTGTTTCATAAGAATACTGCAAAACTCCGCCGGGCTTAAGTTCTTTTGTCATTGAGTCTTTCTTTAACTTGAGCATCTGACCCGGATTAGTAACAATAACATTATATCTGAGCGGCTTTACAAGAACAAGGTTTTCCGAATCGGAAGAAGTAACAATAATATTTTTAATCGTTTTGTCGGATGTATTTGTGATAGTAACCGTTACGGGAATAATTCCCATATGATCAACGGAAGTTCTGCCGACTTTAACCGAAACATTAATAGGCGCTTCGGGTTTCTTCTTAGCAGCGAAAACATTAAAATTAACTGCGCCGAAAGCAATTGCAAATATAAACGCGACGCACAATATCCTCTTGAATAACTTCATTATATAATCTCCTTTTACAACTACATTGCTTTTTTGTATTATAGTATATCTGAATTTTATTTTCAATTTAACTTTAGTGAACGAATTATGACTTGAAAAAAAGAACAGTTGATAATATAATGAATAAAAAATCTTTAAGGAATTATTTAAATAATGAAATTAAAAATAAAAGAAGCGGTCATCTTTGCCATGTTCGGAGCAATAATGTACCTTTCAAAAATTCTTCTTGAATTTTTACCGAATGTACATCTGATCGGCGTTTTCATTGTTGCTCTTACAGTCAAGTACAGATGGAAAGCGCTTTATCCTATATACATTTTCATCATTATTACCGGCATTCTCAACGGATTTTCAATGTGGTGGATTCCGTACCTTTATATCTGGGCAATTCTGTGGGGCGCTGCAATGCTGATTCCCGATTCAAAAATCAAAGAGAAATATAAACCGATTGTATATATGACGGTATGCTCTTTACACGGTTTTTTATACGGGACGTTGTACGCGCCCGCGCAGGCTTTGATGTTCAATCTTGATTTTAAAGGAATGATATCCTGGATTATAGCCGGCCTGCCGTGGGACGCTGTTCACGGTGTAAGCAATTTTTGCCTCGGAATATTGATATATCCTTTAATCAAAGCAATAAATCTTGCAAGCAAAGTTTCCGAAAAAAATTAAAGTTCAGACTTATTTATATAATCATTAAATTCATTGAATATTTCTGTTTGAAAATCATCAAGATAACTCAGCGCTTTTATTTTTATATTATCGGGAACTCCGTAATACGCCTCGGCTATACCGCCTGCGATTGCCGCGAGTGTGTCGCTGTCTCCGCCGACCGAAATCGCGTTCCTGATACAGTCTTCAAAACCAGTTGATTCATAAAAAGACTCAAAAGCCTGCGGAACAGTATCGCGGCAAGACTCGTTGAATTGATAGGTTTCGCGGATTGCATCAAGAGTAAAATCAACTTTATAGTATTTATCGCTGATATATTTCCTGATTTCGTCCATAGAAGAATTGTTTTTCGCCATATAAATTGCCGCCGCAACCGACTGTGCTCCGGTGATTCCCTCAGGATGATTATGAGTTACCGACGCGGTAATTTCGGCAGTCTTTTCAGCTTCTTCAAGTGTTTTTGCCGCAAAGCCGCAAGGACTGACCCGCATAGCGGAGCCGTTTCCCCAGCTGTAATACGGTTCGGGTTCGTCAAGATAAAGCCAGCGTCCGAATCTGGTTCCGTACCCTGCGTCAGGATATTTTTTTCCTATCAGCTGCATATATTTAACAGTATTGTCAGCAAGGTCAGAATAATCCGGTTTGCTTTCCATTATTGCTTTGGCTACGGCAAGTGTCATCACGGAATCATCCGTCGCAAAACACTCATTTGAAAAGAAATCAAAATCCTTCTTTCTGTAATTGTTAAACTCAAATCTTGAACCGACAATATCCCCTATAATTGCTCCTATCATATCATTCTCCTGTAAAATCAGTTTTTTCGGTTTTTAATATCAATCTTCCATAAACGCGTCAAAGTATTCTAACTCATCAACCCAATTCGCGTCATATTTTTCTTTGCTGAACACCGATGAACATCCCGGACAGACAGAAAAACGCTTTTCATTCTTATATCCGCATTTTGAACAAATATATTCATCGGGAGAAAACATATGTGTTTTCTTAATCAAATATACTTTATTATTTCTTTTCATTGAATCACCTTTAATAAATCACAAAATCAGGCAACAGTATTCTGCTGCCTGATTATTTTTTACTGTTTTTTCTTAGCTCTTGCTGCTTTTAAATCATCATACCATAAATCTTTGTAAATGATAAATGCGCCGACAAGAGATACAACAATAGTCACGAACATTAATATTCCGACACCGAGCGTCGGCGCAAAAAGAAGGACAATTACACCGGCAAGTATCGGGGCAATGCCGAGTTTCCAGTGCTTGACAAAATAACTTGCTCCAAGCGCTCCGAAAAGAGCAGGCAGAACATTATTGAATGCCGCTTTGAATATTGAGCCGTCAGCGGTTATTTTCGGAAGCACGGGAGAAAACGCAAGAACACCGACAGCAATTATGACAGTGGTAGTTAAAGATGAAACAGCAATGGCAATAGTGCTTATAACTTCACCTTCTTCGGAATTAGCGCGCACTTTGGCGTTTTCCATTGCGTTAAGTCCGCAAGGGAGTTTAAGATTTGATATATTGCCCGTTACAAATGAAAGATAAGTACCGCCGGCTCCGAGCATCGGAACATAAGTAACAACTTCAATAATACCGGTAACCCAGTAAAGAGGAATAAGAGTAGCAAGAACTTTTCCAATTACGCCGAGATCGGGCCAGGAATTATACGCTACGGAAATACCGACGGGAACAATGAACATAACCAATAATGCCAGATAATTCCAGGTTGCTCCCCAGATGTGTACTCTGTCAAAATAATTCTTCTGCATATCTTTCCCCTCCTTATCTCCAGGTTATTGCCGCAATATCAGGCAGGAAACGAGTCAGAAGTATTGCCGATCCCATTCCGATAAACATGCTTAACGGCATCGCGAAAGGTTCCATTTTGCTTAATTTGTATTTTCTGCATACAAATGACAAAAGAAGCATTGCGATAATGGAAACAACGAGAACACAGACAGACGCTACGCCGGCATTCAGAGTCGGATCATCGGCGTTTGTTCCGGCAATCGCTCGGGCAATAAAAGCTGAAATAATGCCTATAAAAGCAGCGGCGGAAAGAACATCTCCCAATTTTGCCGTTTTTTCATTTTTGTTTACGGCACCGCCGATTTTTGTCTGAAGTTTTTTACAAACAATCGGTAAAAATGTTAAAGGAAATACAGAGCCGATAGTCATTGCCCAGGCAACAGTGGAAAACTGATTAACATCGGTTATTTCCTGATTGAGTGAGCCGCCGAGATTACCGAGAGCTGTTTCCGCGGCAACAGTTTCATAGGCAAGATTACCGATAACGGTCAATCTTATCCACGGCAGTACAAGACCGAGCGCGTTCGCAAGAACAATGACTGTTACAAGAATGGAAACAGCAGGCGCAACGGTAAACAAAATACTTGAAGTAATTGTGTTTAATAAAGTTTCTTTTGAAATGCCGATTTTTTTGCCGTGTTTCCAGGATTTAATTATAAAAAACAATGACTGCGCGAATATAAATGCAATAATGGAAAAAGCTATACCGTACATTACGGGACTTTCTTTAAAATTTTCCAACAATATCACTCCTGTCAAAAATTCATAAATCAGGGTGTTTTAAATTCACCTGTTAAGGGTTTACCTTCTGCTTTCCAGACATTCATCGGTGTAATGCTGACGGTATATTCCGTACCTGACTTCAAACCGTCGGCAGTACAATGCTGAGTTGAAGGAATGGGTTCAAAATAGTATTCAGCGTATATTTCCTTTTCAAATATCTTTTTCTGACTGTCTTTTTCATTTACGGTTATTCTGTAACCGTAAACACATACATCTCCATCAGCGCGGTCAAAAGTAATCTCTGCGGAACCGTCTTTGAAATCGCCCACTCTGATTCCTGCGTTTTTATCGAACCGGGGTTCGCTGTCTGTCTTTTTACGGGCAGATGTATAAACATAAGAAGAAACATCAGACGGCTTGTCAATGTAATAAACAAGCTGCTTATCCGGGTCATCCGTTGTGGAAGGCGTTTTCATGAAATCTTCAGTCAAAATATTGAAAGGCAATGCCCTGACATGGTTTTCGGCGTCTACTTCAAAAATATAGTATTGAGCGGCATTATCACAGCCATCGGGTACAGTATCATCGCCGATATCATCTTCCATTTCAAAATAATTCAAAGTACCAGTGCCGAATAATGTATAATTATTCTGCCAGACTGAAATGGGATTATTAATCGGACCGTGTGAATGACCGGAGAAATTAATTACCTGTGGATACTTAGAATAAATCAGATGTAAAAATACCGAAACTTCTGAGCTCCAGCTCCTGCTTACATAAACCGTATTCCAGATGTGTCCGTGCTGCATTGTAAAAATCGGCTTATCGGGATCGTCAGCGGATGCCTTTTTAAGTTCTCTGTCAAGCCAGAACCACTGGGAAGGCATATGAAAAGTTCCTTTGGGCGACGGAGACAAACCGATTATATGAAATCCTTTGATAACGATATGCTTGTCAAGATCTTCCTTCATATTCTTTTTATACCCTTCATGTCCTCCGTCATGGAACTCATGATTACCCATAACCGTTATAAATTCGGTTTCATCGCGCTTGTTTTCTTTGACAACCCTGTTGAGTTCTGCATATTCCGCATCGGCGCCGTTATCAACTATATCGCCGGCAAGAAGAACGGCATCAAGCGTTTTATAAGTGGGATGCGAGTCGCTGTATTTATAGGCAGTCTGAAAAAGTTTCGCGAATCTTTCGGCGTTTCTCGGTTCTGAACTGTCATGAATATGAACATCCGAAGCAACAGCGAACCTGAAAACAGGCTTAAACTCTTTTTGAATATCTGCGTCAAGCTTTTGCTCAAGTTCAATCTGCTTATCTTTTGAAACAGGCGAATAACTGAATACCAGAGTAAACAGAGCAAGCGGCAAGCCGATAACCGCAACTATTCTTTGCCACAGATTCATACAATTGCCTTCTTTCATTTTTTTAAGATTATATCATATTAAATTAACCGATGCAATATATAAATATTTTTAAAAACAGTTAAAAATATTTCAGGAGGCAAAAATCCGGACAGTAATAAACTGTCCGGATTTTTATTACTTTCTGATGTTATCTTCGTAAACAGGAAGAGTTCCGAAGAGATACTGGAAAAACGCTTTAATAATACCGAAGAAACTGTTATCAACAATAATGGTCTCCTCCGGCGATTCAATTTCATTACCGTTCTGATCGGTGGTCATGCACTTTACTGTCACAGTTTCTTTAGCTATGATCTTTAAAGTTCTGCCGCTTTGCTCTTTTACGGTATTACCTGCATTGCTGACAATAATCCATTTTACAGGCTGATGATCGGAATTATTTATGTCCGCGTTAAGAATAACTGTCGAGCCGAAGCCGACATAAAGAGTACTTTTTGCGTTGAGAATTGAAATCTTGAATACGCCGTAATTTGGCTTTTCAGTGACCGTTTCATCGGTTTTACCGGGAACAGAAGGATTGGTATTTACCGGCTTGGTTGTCGGCTCGGTAACTGTATTATCTTTAAAATGCCATACAATATTTTTGTTTGATAATGCGTCGTTATTATTATCGATTTTAACGGATTTCCATTCTTCTTCCGTCATGTCATAACAATAGATATCTTTTATTTTATCGCATTTATTAAATGCGGAGTCAGCTATGGAAATTATTTTTCCTCTGAAAATAACAGTTTCAAGAGAAATGCATCCCGAGAAAGCTTCTTTCTGAATCTTCTGAACAACGGAAGCGAATTCAACTTCTTTTAAATTCTCGCATTCCTTACAAACATATTGAGGTACCGAAAAGCCCTTATTCGGAACTTCATAAATATCGCCGAAATATGCTTTCTTAAATTCAGGATTGCCGATAAACGGACTTGCGTTATTACCATCGGTGGAAATCGCGCATGCATTCGCATTAAAATGTAATATTTTAATATTACAGTTTTTAAATGCACCCGCCATTATTCTTTCAACAGTTTCCGGAATATTGAGATTGGGAATTTTAACAATTGCATTATCACTTAAACCGCTGTTGATGGTTTTAACGGTAAAACCGTCGTCGGATGTTTTAGGTACGCTTTTAATATCATCTTCACTTGAAGAAAAATTGTTTTTAAAAGGAACTACATATGCATATTTTAAACTTTTATTGCTTTCAAGTGAAAAATCAGTTACATCCGGTACATCATCCGCAAAAGCATTAAATCCGAATACAGCAAACGAACCTAAAGCAATAACGCAGGCAAGAGAAGCAGCAAATATTTTTTTAACAAAATAATTTTTCATAATACAACCCCGTTAACTCAGAATACCTAATAATTTCTGGCTGATATCATATTGAATGGTTGAAACAAGCGAATCGACGAAAGTCGGTATAGCACTCGGTAACTGGCTTAAAAAGTCATTACTATAATCATATAAATTAACTGTATTTCCGTTAGTATCAAAATATACTATTTCATCGGTACCGCATTTTTTACAGGTGCGTACTTTGGCACCGGGAGAGTTAAATGACGCAGATTTTTCAACTTTCCATTCGCCGAAACTGTGCTTAAGTTTTGCCGTATCGGTTCTTTGAACCTTACCGCACTTTGAGCATGTTCTCATTCTGTAACCAACCGTAGCGCAAGTCGGAGCCTTTGAATACTCTTTTCCGTAGCTGTGGGTTGCCTCAATCACGGCATCAATAGCAGCATTTCCGTAATATGAATTCTGTCCGAGATCATCCCATGAACCATTGTAATATGCATAAGACTGTTTTTCTTTGTCGTTGCAAAATCCGCTACTTGAAAGCTCAAGTAAGGCAAAATTGGAATAAGTTACAACAACGCTGTACTTTTGTCCTTTTTTTACTGCAACAGGAACAGAAAGTTTAAAAATATGATATCCATCGTAATTAAAATGTTTTTTAATTGTTGATACCTTCTTACCGCTGTCAGGCTTACCTTCTTTATTATCAAGGTAAATATTTACGGTAACATCTGTATCTGCGGCTGTAGATAAACCGATGCTTTTAATTAAACCGCTCTGTGAAGCTTTGAAAACGCTTGCAGATTTTTCCGTGCCTGAGTCGTATGAAGCAAATCCGTTATATGATTCTTTGACAGTACAATTATTATTCAGAGTAACCGAGTAACCGCAGACATTATCAATTGTGGGGTCTTCGTAAGGAAGCCAGAAATATCCGTTATCTCCGAAGCCTTCACTCCAGCTGTTTTTGCAAAGCCATGCGCCGGTACCGTTCATATTTCCGTATCTGAATCCGTCATCCCAGCCGACAATAGCAACAGCGTGATTGGGTACAAGATGCATTTTATTGATTGCGACAGTTGCACTATCCCCGAAATCAAACATATTTGCATTGAAAAATACCGAAACGCCGCCGTGTTTCATAACCCAGTTTTTGATTCCGGATTTATCGGTTTTTTCAAACAAAGCAATGTCATCAATACGGTAATTGCATCCGCTGCTGAATCTCTGCTTCTCGGTGTATTTGCCCATTTTATTTCCGTCAAGCATATGGTAGGGAAAATCTTTTTCAAAAGCAAGAGCAGAATCGGTTTTGAACGCGGAAACAATCGAATTGATGTTTAAACCGAATGAAAACGACTCGTCATTAATAATATCCATTCCGTCTCCGTAATAATTGGAATTTTCATCAGTGCATAAAGTATGAGAAGCAAAATAATACATATAAGCTTCAGACAAGTCAATATTTGATTTTTTGGCATATCCTTTAATTATAATGTCGCTTTCAATGCAGCTCAAAGCTGCGAACGCACCGCAGGTGCCGTTGTTACCCTGTTCTTTAACAGAGGTGACGTATCCCTTTGATACTGAGCTGTATTTTGAAGGAAGTCCTGCTGCGGACGCGATTGAAGCGCAGGATATAACCAAAACAATTACAGCCAAAACAGAAATAATTCTTTTCATTATTTTTCTCTCCTAAAAAAATTATAAATTTGAAAGAGTTTCCATTACGTAGTTTCCGAATTCTTCACAGGTGCATCCGTCTTCTCTGCCGGTAATATGAATTTTCTTTTCTTCATACATACAGATATCCAGCGCCCTTTCAAGCTTATCTGCTTCAGTTTGCTTTCCGATATGGGAAAGAAGCATCACAGATGCCCTGAGCATTGAGCACGGATCGGCGTATTTACCCCTGCCTTCGGTAATCATTCTGGGCGCTGAGCCGTGAATTGCTTCAAACATGGCATATTTTTTACCGATATTCGCGCTGCCCGCCGTTCCGACACCGCCCATAAATTCAGCGGCCTCATCAGTAATAATATCACCGTAAAGGTTGGGAAGAACAAATACTTTAAAATCTTTTCTTCTTTTCGGATCAATCAGTTTGGCAGTTGTAATATCAATATACCACTCATCGGTAGTAATCTCGGGATAGTTTTCACCGATCTTTTTACAAAGATTCAGGAATTTGCCGTCTGTTGTTTTAATAATATTTGCTTTCTGAATAATCGAAACCCTGTCTTTATTATTCTTTCGCGCGTATTCATAGGCAAGTTTTGCTATTCTTTCAGTACCTTCTGTTGTTGTTACAACAAAATCCATCGCTAAGTCGTCCGTAATATTAATGCCTTTGGAGCCGACCGCGTATGCGCCTTCGGTATTCTCGCGGAAGAAAGTCCAGTCAATACCTTCATCGGGAATCTTGACGGGTCTGACATTCGCAAAAAGATCGAGCGCCTTTCTCATCGCAACATTTGCGCTTTCAATATTGGGATAAGGTCCGCCTGCCTGAGGTGTTGTCGTGGGACCTTTAAGTATTACAGGACATTTAAGCAGTTCCTCCATAACATCATCGGGAATTGCTTTATTTGCGGCGGCGCGGTTTTCAATAGTGAGTCCGTCAATGGTTTTAAACTCTATTTTCCCGTTATCTACGTCATTTTTCAACAGGAATGCAAGAACTCTTGCGGCTTCAGCCGATATAATCGGGCCTATGCCGTCTCCTCCGCAAACTCCTATGGTAAGCTTATCGAGTTTGGAATAATCAATAAAATCTCCCTGTTGTTTTATTCTTTCGCTTCTATCATTCTGTTCTTTTACAAGTTCTGCAAACTTTTCAACAGCCGAATTAAGTTGTTCCTGAGTCATTTGTTTACCTCTGTTCATTTAGAATTAATTTTAGTATAGTTAAGAAGACCGCCGGCAAGAATCATGGAAATCTGTCTGTCGGAATAATCATAATTCAGATTATAACGATGATCCTTCGTAGCATTGTAAAGAACTACGCTTTCCCTGTTCTTAATCTTGTTACGTATTTGTTCAAGAACAAGTATGTCATCGGTATTTATGTCGTCATAATCATCCGGATTTTCAAAAGTAAAAGGCATGATTCCGGCATTGATAAGATTTGCACAATGAATTCTCGCAAATGATTTCGCAATAACTGCCTTGATTCCGAGATAAAGCGGTACGAGCGAAGCGTGTTCTCTTGATGAACCCTGGCCGTAATTGGAGCCGCCGATAATAAATCCTTTGCCTGCTTCCTTGCATCTTGCAGCAAAGTTTTCATCGCATTGCCTGAAGCAGAAATTGGAAAGATAAGGAATATTGGAACGGTAAGGAAGAATCTTTGCGCCTGCGGGCATAATGTGATCGGTTGTAATATTATCGCCGACTTTTAATATCGCGGGAGCTTCAATTGATTCAGGCAATTCCACGCTTGTCGGGAACGGCTTTATATTAGGGCCGTAAATTATTTCAACATCCGCGCTTTCTTCTATGGAGGCAGGCTGCTCAATCATATTATCATTGATAATAAACCTGTCGGGTAATTTAATATCGGGCATTTCTCCGAGTGTTCTCGGATCTGTAAGCACTCCGCAAATTGCCGACGCGGCAGCTGTTTCGGGGCTTACAAGATAGATACCCGCGTCTGCCGTACCGGATCTTCCCTCGAAATTCCTGTTAAATGTTCTCAAGGATACGCCCGCAGAGTTAGGTGACTGTCCCATACCGATACAGGGACCGCAAGCGCATTCAAGCAGCCTTGCTCCGGCGCTGAGAATGTCTGAAAGTGCGCCGTTTAAAGAAAGCATATTCAAAACCTGCATTGAGCCCGGAGAAATAGTAAGGGAAACATTCGGGGCAACTTTTTTGCCTTTGAGAACAGACGCAACCTTCATAAGGTCATAAAGAGAAGAGTTGGTACATGAACCGATACAAACCTGATCTATTTTTATGTTTCCGATTTCTTCGATTGTTTTAACTTTATCGGGCATATGAGGCATTGCCGCCATAGGAACGAGCTCTGAAAGATTGATGTCAATTACCTCGTCATATTCGGCGTCGTCATCACTTTTCAGCTCAGTCCAGTCTTCGGGTCTCCCCTGCGCCTCGAGGAACTTTTTGGTTATTTCATCCGACGGAAAAACAGAGGTGGTTGCGCCGAGCTCTGCGCCCATATTAGTTATTGTTGCTCTCTCGGGAACGGATAATGTTTTTACACCTTCGCCGCCGTATTCTATAATTTTGCCGACTCCGCCTTTTACGCTCATTATGCGAAGGACTTCAAGAATAATGTCCTTGGCGCTTACCCAGGGTGAAAGTTTACCACTAAGACGGACAAGAGTCATTTTCGGCATTGTTGTGTAATATGTTCCGCCTCCCATGGCAACGGCAACATCAAGGCCGCCTGCGCCGATGGCGAGCATTCCGATACCGCCGCCGGTAGGTGTATGTGAATCAGAACCGATAAGTGATTTTCCCGGCTTACCGAATCTTTCAAGATGTAACTGATGGCAGATACCGTTACCGGGTTTTGAAAACAACAGCCCGCGTTTTTTAGCGACCGACTGGATAAATCTGTGATCATCAGCGTTTTCAAAACCTGTCTGAAGTGTATTATGATCTATATAAGCAACAGACAACTCCGTTTTAACCCTGTCCACGCCCATAGCCTCTAATTCAAGATAAGCCATAGTGCCTGTTGCGTCCTGAGTCAGAGTCTGATCGATTTTTAAACCTATTTCGGTGCCGGGAATCATTTCTCCTTCAAGCAAATGACTCTTAATCAATTTCTGACCTATTGTTAAGCCCATAGATAATCTCTCCCAAAATATATTTTTTTAATTATAATAATTATCTTATTATTTGTCAAGGAAGAAAAACTCCGCTGAAGTATTCTAATCATGAATGATTACAGAAAAATATTGAACAGAAACAATTTATGATATATAATATTTCAGGGTGATTTTATGTTTGAGCACAGAGGGTTTATGCTGGACAGTGTAAGACACTGGCAGGATATTGAAGAAATAAAGAAATTAATCGACGCTTTGGCATTGCTTGGCTTCAACAGATTTCACTGGCATCTGACAGATGATCAGGGATGGAGATTTCAGAGCGAAAAATATCCTGTTCTTAATACTGTTTCCGCTTTCAGAGATTATTCCGATTTCGGTAAAAAAATCGATCATGAAAAATACGGAAGAATTTATACAAAACAGGAAATGACTGACATTGTTTTGTATTGCAAAAATAAAGGAATTGATGTGATTCCCGAGTTTGAAATGCCCGGTCATACAAGCGCTTTACTTGCGGCTTTTCCCGAACTTTCGTGCAATAGTGAGCAGGTGAAAATTAAGACTCATCAGGGAATATTCAAGGATGTTTTGTGCCCGGCTAAAGAGAAAACATTTGAAACAGTAACCGGGATACTTGATGAAATCTGCTCCGTTTTCCCGTATGAATACATACATATCGGAGGCGACGAAACTCCCGTCAATCATTGGAAAAACTGTCCCGATTGCAGAAAGCTTATGGAAAAAGAAAACATAACGGATTTTGCGGAATATCAGAATCTGTTTATGAATAAAATAATTGACTGTCTCGAAAGCAAAGGCAAACATTGTATAGTCTGGAACGACGCCGCAAAAGGCAAAAATCTTGATAAAAGAGCGATAATACAATACTGGCACGAGAATCACAAGCCGAGCATAGATTTTATAAACAGCGGCGGAAAAGCCATATTGTCCCCTTTTTCATATTTTTATCTTGATTATTCATATAAAATAACGCCGCTTAACAGAGTGTATTCATTTAATCCTTATCTTAAAGGTTTAACAGAAAAAGGCAGAAAAAATATCATCGGCGTTGAGGCCACCTTATGGACGGAATACATTGATAATAATCTGCAGCTTGAAAAGATGATTTTTCCGAGACTGGTCGCTGTTTCCGAAATAGCGAAAGGCAGTGCAGACAAACCGTATAAAAAATTCTTGTCTGAAATTGATAAATACAAATCCATTCTTAAAAACTGCTGTTTTGAAGAAAAAAGCAAATGGACTAAACCGAGACTCAGTATGCCTTTGGGATGGCTTGAATACGTTAAAAACAACTATACATTTGAATTTATAAAATCTCAGATAAAATAGTAAAAACCGGCAATAATCTTCTCACAGATTTGCCGGTTAAAATTATTTTATAAAGAACTCATATAATCTCTCTGTAAAATCCTCTGCTTCATCATAAACGG
>JAFWRV010000470.1 GCA_017519685.1 Clostridia bacterium | reverse complement strand
CTATGGTTATCATACTCTTCAGTCCTTTTTATTCTTCTTTTTCAATTGCTTCTCGTTTTCATATTTCGCTTTATCGAGTTTTCTGACGGCGGCAAGACGTTCTTCCTCGGCTCTCTCCGCGTCAAGACGCTCTTTTCTTTCGATAACCGTTTTATCATAATCGGCAATAAGTTCATTGATATTATTATAGCCGTCAAAAAGGTCAATCGTTCTCTTCGCGAAAAGGTAAGGCGTTGCGTAGGAAATAAATAGGTTATGCTCTCTGTTTGCCTGTTTCATCGCCTTCCTTCTGATTTTGGCGTTTTTCCTTGTATCATCGGGCATATCGTAAGCTCTCTGAACTTTTTCGGGGTCGTAATCCACCTTGCCGTCGGGATAATGCTGATAAAGCAGTTTATATGAGCTTTCCGTCTGCTTTGCGTTTTTGATTTCCTGCTTGCGGCGCATTTTTTCTTCTTTGATATCCGATTCGGGAAGCGCCTCGGCGAATTCAATTATTTCTTTATAATTCTTGCAGAATCCGTCAATTCCGCCGTCTGAAATCATCTTCGCGAGCTCATACTGTTTCATACCGAAATCTGTATTAAAGCGGTTCAGTTCACGCATTACAAAATCGGCGATTTCGATTTCCTCATTGATTTCTTTCGCGTCGGCAATCGCTTTCTTCGCCTTTTTTATCGCGTCAAGACGTGCTTCCTTTTCTTCGGGAGTTTTATCCGGCAGCGCTCGCGCGGCGGTAACCGTGCTGTGATGAGGCACCTCGACTTTTGCCATTCCGTAATACTTCCTGGCTTTAAGGATTGCTTCGCAGCCCTCAATATAAGCCGCTTCATCCCTTTTATCGGAATATCTGTCTTCAACTATTGTTCTTATTCTTATTACTCTTATCATTGACTTCTGTCCGGTTTCGGTTATGTCATAAGCGAACCAGGGAAGAACGTCAACCGCCGCGCCGACAATTGATATTTTGAGCAGAGTGTCCATCAGATTGAAAAGAACGCAGGAAGGATTTTTGACCTGCTCGGACAGCGGCTTGGTTTCATCATAATCCTTATATACATCAAGCACGGAATAATCATTTCCGTCAAATCCTTTTTTCTTATAAACCCAGGGAATAAACAATCCCGTTACCGCGCCTATCACGCCGCCGGTATAACTCTGAATGAAGCCGAACGCTCCGTCGATTCTCTCACCGATAAGATACTGCTGATTGTCGCGCATATCGCTCTCGATGGCGGAATCAATGACGTTATAGGTATCAATAAACCTGTCAAGCGTATAAACAATGAAAAAGCCGATTGCCGCGAATCTGCTCTTGTAAAAAAGGAAATATGACGCGACAAGAAAAATCTGAATAATATTTTTTACAATCTTTATATTGCGTTTGCCGAATTTTTTGATAAACCACGGTGAAAAAAGCATACCCCAGAAATTGGCGTTGTATGAAACGGTATTCAGTATGCCGTAGGTTGTGCTTTTCATAATATGGGCTCGGTAAACCATCCAGTCCCAGATATTTCCTTTGGCGTCCTCAAGGAAATTGTTCCATCCGTCAGCGCATTTTATCCAGAATATTTTATTTCCTGCAACCGCTCTCATGGAATTTGAAAAACTGATTTTAGTTATTCTGCTTTTCGGCAGGACAAGTCGTTCGTGAGTTCCGAAATACGCGAGAAGCACAACGGGCATCAGCAGAGCAACGGGAGTGTATGTTCCGCGGAAATACCGCATATTGTATTTGTCACCGTTTTTGCAGAGAATATCGACCATAAGCGGAAAATAGATATTATTGATTGAATAGCCGAGAGAATAAATAATACTTGTTACCGCCATAATCTTCGTTCTCTCCTGGGTATTCGGCGTGATTACGTGGACCATATTTGTTACGCCTGTCGTTACCCAGCCCTGAATATAGCCCTGAATCTGCCCCATAAGAAAGAGCATCGCTATCATGATATATATTCCGAATTTGCCGCTGTCCCTTACCTGCTCATAAGGCAGCCACAGAGAGATAACGGTGAGAATCATTGACGGCACGGCAAGCTTGATATAAACCCTGTATTTACCGCTTGTGGAGCGCAGATTATCGATAATATAAGCATTGACGGGCGTAAGAATATACCCGATTGCCGTGCAGACATAATTCATCACAAGCAACTGGGTATTATTCATTTTCAGAGTCATTCCGGTAAACTGGTTTCCGACTCCGAATCCGATTGTCCATGATATTGACATATACAAAGCCATCCAGCCGACGGAAAGGAAAACTACCTCACGGTAGGGAACATATTCACCGGGCCTCGGCTGACGCCAATACATTCTGACATCGGAAACAATATCTTTAGCTCTGAGTATCAGATCTCCCATAATAAAGACCGCCTCAACTTATTATTCAATCAGTTTTTTTGCTGCCGCAATTACAGCAGAATTTACCGCCGTAATTCAAATAACCGCATGCCGCGCATTTCCATCCGCCGGAAACCGGAGCGGCGCTGT
>JAFWRV010000469.1 GCA_017519685.1 Clostridia bacterium | reverse complement strand
GTCTTCCTGTGAAAATCCGTCGGGGCAGTTTTCCGACTCGTTATTCATTTTATAATACGGATGATTGTTAACCGTTTCACCGCTCAATAAAGGTCTTCTCAACGGAAAAGCGAAAAACGCGTTCGGATTGTTGATTGCAGTCCACCTGAATGTGTATTCAAGAAACTTGTTTCTCGATTCCTCGTCCTGATAGGCAAACCAAGCAATTTGGTCATTTCCCCACCATTGATCCCACGCTCTTTCTTCATAAGTCAGATGCTTATAAGACCAATGATTTCTTCCGCCCCAGTTATCATATTCATAAAGGAAGGGCAAGGCGGTTTCATATTTGCCTTCGGGAGATATTCCGCCGCCGGATTTACCTTCACGCACCAAAACAAGTTTTTCGCCGGGCATATTGATTATCGGATATCTTGTCAGCGGCATGGCATTGTAATCGAGTAAACTTTTACCGTTCACAACGAGAGAATGAGAGTGAGCGTCAAAAAGAACTTTATGTCTGCGCGCGTGTTTTTTGCCATATTCACGGAGCATTTCAATAACCCGCCCGATCCCTTTATACGCTCTGTCGTGACCTGTATATAAATGAATCTGACCCATATGAAACGCTTCATATCCGCAGTCTATATATCTGACTCCGCGGTAATAAAACCACATCTGGGTTTCAAGCTGCGAAATATCGGGCATCGAATACCAGGCGCCCGAATTTTTCGGAAAAAGACATTTGTCATAATTAAAGAATCTGTCTTCATAAGGTAAGCCGAAATCGTCAAAAACAAACTTCGGTACTTTTATATATTCAACATCTTCACGGTACAGCGCTTCAAATATGCACGCCTGTAATATAATTTCGGGATCGGCTTTATGAATTTTGTCTGCCGCTTCTTTTGAGAGTCTGAAATGCTCTTCATCGGGCATTTCGGCTTTCCATATTCCCGATGCGCGTCCGAGAAATTTTATTCCTGCTTTTTTTATGACCCTGATATCATCATCAAGAGTTTTGCTCAGATATATCCATTGAGCTGTTGCGGCGTGAGATAAATAGTACTCAAGCACGTTTCTCGGCATTGAACCGTCAAAATATCCTTCGCTCATATAACTACCTCAATAATTTTTTTATATTATATCATACCGCTATTTGATGTTCAATACAGTAAATTTTGTTTTTTTAATCGGATTTAAAAAAATTTAATTTAAAAATTGTAGGTTTGTCAATGATGTGTTACAAAATTAGGATTAAAAAACTTCACCGTTGTAAATAAAAGCATTAATGTATTCACGTGGTGAATGCCAGTTAAGAGGACGCATGGGAAAGTTGTTGTATTTTCTGCTGTGAACAGCCAGTTGCTTTTTGAAATCGTCGAAGGAATAGAACTTATGTGAAGCATAAAAGTATTCGTTATCTTTGCGATGAGATCTTTCAACTTTGCCGTTATGCCTCGGTGTATAAGGTTTTATCAGTTTGTGTCTGATTCCACACTGTTCGAGGCGCGCCTCGAACAGTGTGGGGGTTGGATTTTCAGTCATCGCAAGCCGCTTAGTGAATTCCATTCCGTTATCAGTTTGTACGCACTCTATCGGAAAAGGAAATGCTTCTATCAGATGTTCCAGAAATATGGCAGAACTGTATGTACTGTGTTCTTCAAATGCCTCAAGATATCTGAATCTTGAATACTCATCTATTGCCGTATATTGATAAAACTTTTTACCTTTTGCTTCGTTTACAAGGCACGATGTCGGTACATATTTAACATCTATCTGCACTCTCTGACCCGGATAGATCATTTTCTCATATGGTTTGGGAATATATTTTGGATTAGGCAACTTTTGTTGCCTCAGTCCTTTCTTTATCAGTATACGATACAATCCTGTTATTGAGCGCGTATATCCTCTTTGACGAAGTTTTACCCAAAACACCACAAGCCCGGCATTCGGGTTTCTTCTTCTCATATCCGATATCAGCTTTAACTCTTCTTCTGTATGCTGATTCGGATGACTGTGAGGCCGGTGAGATTTATCTGCTAAAGATTCAAGTGTGCCGTCATATCTTTTCTTCCAGCGATAGATATATTGCCGGTTTACATTGTATCTGTTTGCTGCTTTTGTTACACCGTATTTTTCAGCATATTTAATTATTGCTTGACGACGCCTTGCTTTTTGTGTTACAGTTTTCATGACGAATGACCTCCTGTTGCTTTTTTTGTGTAGCAACTTAACTGTAACATATGGAGTCCTCATTCGTCACCCTTTTTTTATTTCACTGTGTAACACATCTATTGCAAACCTACAGTCAATATATAAATAAATTTATTTTTTGTATTGAATTATAGCTTGTAATTTGCTAATATATTATTTAATGGAATTGAAACAGGTGAAAAGATGAAATATCTTGACGAAAACTTTAAGTGCAAAAAAACGCTGAAATTCAATAACGGTAAATTCCGTATCCTGACTTTTTCAGACCATCACGGTATAAAGAATTATGACAGACGCATTGTCCGTGATATGGATGCGATTATCGATGGAGTCAGACCGGACCTCGTTTTGTGGATAGGCGACATCGCCTGGGGAGACGCGGTTGAAAATGAGGCGAGTCTCAGGCATTATCTTGACGGAGTAACCTCACCGTGTGAAACGCGTAAAATACCATGGGCATTCGTTTTCGGCAATCACGATTCCGAAAAGAATATGACCAACGAGGAGCAGTTCGCGATATACGCCGGCTATGAATACTGCATTTCCAAAAGAGGGCCCGAAGACGTCGCGGGTGTCGGCAACTTCGTGCTTCCGGTTTACGGCTCGGACGGCAGGGGACCGGTCCTGAATGTCTGGGGACTTGATTCCCATAATTCCATGAGGGATTATATCGAAGAATTCAACCTCAACAAGGACCCGTGGTTCTTCAACCTGCCCGACCCGATGTATCCTTACAGCGGTTATGACAGTATCAGATTCAATCAGATTATGTGGTACTGGAATTCATCGGAGGAACTTAACCGTTATGCCGGTAAAAAGATACCCGGTCTTATGTTCTTCCATATTCCCATTCCCGAGTTTATAGTGCTTTACCGCAACACGGCGCAGACTCATTACAAAGGAACAAGACGCGAAAGTGTCGGATGCGGACCGATTGATTCAGGGCTGTTCAACGCTCTTGTTGAGAGAGGCGAGGTCAATACCGTGGTTTGC
>JAFWRV010000468.1 GCA_017519685.1 Clostridia bacterium | reverse complement strand
TCAGAAATATGTTTTACGGAATTTTCCGTTAATCAGGGAGGGTCAATATGAATCAGCAACCGAGAGGACGCGAAAAGAATATTACAGGCGAAGGCAAACCGATTAAGAGACGCGGAAGCGGACTCGGTACGGGGCCTGTCGGCCGCGAGCAGGGATATGAGGACAGAGGCGGCTCACCCGCGCCTTCCGGAGGAGGTATGCCTCAGCGTTCGGGCGGCTTCGGCGGTAAAAAAATAGGAATAATTGCCGTTATCATTGCTCTGCTGTTCGGTGGCGGATTCGGTCTGAATAATATGCTCGACGGAGGCAGCCCGAATACGCCTTCTCAGACCCCGGGCGCGAGTCTGTTCAGCGGATTTACCGACAGTTCAATTTCTTCCGGCTGGGCAACAAAAGCGAATACCGGAGTTCTCAATACAGAGGTTTCGTCCCTTGCCCGTGATAAGAGAACCGTTATAAAAGGCGACGGAACGGACAAAGCGGCCGTTATGGTCTATCTTTGCGGCACCGACCTTGAAACAAAGGGCGGTATGGCAAGCAACGACCTGCAGGAAATGGCTGCCGCCACGCTTAACAGCAATGTAAATCTTCTGGTTTATACAGGCGGATGCAAATCCTGGAAAATCAGCGGAATCAGCAATACCGTTAATCAGGTTTATAAAGTTGAGAACGGCAGGATTAAGTGCCTTGTCAAAAATGACGGCGCAGAGCCGATGACAAAGAGCACGACGCTTACCCGCTTCATCAATTACTGTACAAAGAATTATCCCGCTAACCGCAATATGCTCATTCTGTGGGATCACGGCTCGGGCTCGATTTCGGGATTCGGTTATGACGAAAGAAGTCCGCAGGCGGGTTCTCTTACTCTCAAAGGATTGAGCGACGCTCTGAAATCGGCGGGCACAACATTTGATTTCATCGGCTTTGACGCCTGCCTTATGGGTACTCTTGAAAGCGCGCTGATGCTTGACAGTTACGCCGATTATCTTATCGGTTCCGAAGAAACGGAGCCCGGTGTCGGCTGGTATTACACAAACTGGCTCACGGCTCTCGCCAAAGACCCCGCGATTTCAACCCTCGACCTCGGCAAAATCATTATTGACGATTTTGTCAGTTTCTGCAATCAGAAATGCCCCGGTCAGAAAACCACTCTTTCTCTGACGGATCTTGCGGAGCTTTCCGCGACCGTTCCTTCCGCGTTCAAGGAATTCGCGAGCGAAGCCGCGGAGCTTGTCAACAGTAAGGAATATAAAGTTGTATCGGACGCGAGAGCAAACACAAGAGAATTCGCGGTTTCATCCAAATCTGACCAGATTGACCTTGTGCACCTCGCCTATAATATCAACACCGAGGATTCAAAGAAGCTTGCCGACTCCGTTCTCGGCGCGGTCAAGTATAATAAAACCTCGTCATCAATAACCAACGCTTACGGACTGGCGGTTTATTTCCCTTATAAAAAGACGTCAAGAATCGCAAACGCCGTCAAGGCGTATGAGGCAATCGGAATGGACAGCAGCTATACCGAGTGCGTCCGTTCATTCGCCAATCTTGAACTCGCCGGTCAGATAGTCGCGAACGACCAGTCAACGCTTTCTCCTCTGCCTTCTCTTTTCGGTAATTATACGGGTCAGTCCGCGGCATCGGGAATTGATATAACAAGTATTCTCAGCGGTGTTCTCGGCGGCTCTCAGAGCACTTCTCAGAGCGCTTCACCGGTTCCTTCCGGGTCGCTTGCTTCTCTTTCGGGAGCGCTGCTCGGTTCCGGCAGTTTCGACATTCAGAGAGCGGCGGATATCATTTCCGAAAAC
>JAFWRV010000467.1 GCA_017519685.1 Clostridia bacterium | reverse complement strand
GACGCTGATATGAGGAAAGCGCTTATGAACCAGCCGCCCGATAATGTCGGTGCCTCCGCTTGTCGCGCCCGTCGTCATTATTATTCCGAGACCGGCGCCCTGAAGCACTCCGCAGACAAGCGAAGCGAGAATTTTGTCGCCCGTATAGGTCGGAATGTAATTTGCGAAAAGCCACGACATAAGGTCGAGAAACGCCGCGAGAATTCCCGAAACAATGAGGGTTTTGACAAGCGATCCTCTGCCGAGAAAAACAAACATCATTATCAGAAGCGGGACATTCAGCAAAAATCCCACAAGACCGATCGGCCATTCAAACAGCTTGTGAAATATGACCGAAGCGCCGGTTATTCCGCTCTGCGCTATTGAATTCGGCAGAGCAAAGCCGTTGACGGCGGTTGCGTAAAGAAAACATCCCGCAACCCAGATAAAGAAATCCTTAACGGTATTGCGAATTGATTTTTCAGTCATCTTCACTTCCGACCTCCGGTTTCATAAGAGCGTAAAGCTCTTTTATTCTGTCGGTTTTTCCGTTGAGATAGAGCCAGCCGAAAAGGCACTCAAGCCCGGTGGCGTAGTGATAATCGGCTCCGGACTGATTTTTCGGCGTGCTTCCCGGATGGGCGTTTCTCCCTCTCCTGAATACCGCCTCCTCGTCTTCGCCGAGAGCCGGAAGGATTCTTTTTATCGCCTGAGCCTGCGCCGAGGCGCAGACCTTTTCCGACGCCGACTTATGCAGGTCCTTTACCGGGCGGTTGCCTTCAAGAACAAGCTCCCGTCTTACAAGCAGATCAAAAACCGTGTCGCCGAGAAACGCGAGCGTCAGCGGACTGTAATTTTCGTTTTGCACAAAATCACCTTAATCAACAAAATCAAATTCGAGGTCATATATTGAAACCGTATCGCCCTCGCATATTCCTCTCTCGTGAAGGGCGTCGATAATTCCGCTTGAAACAAGCACTCTCTGGAAATACTGAAGGGATTCGTAGTCGTCAAGGTCGGATCTCTGAAGAATTCTGAGCAGCCACGGAGCTTCAACAAAATACACGTTGTCGCGCACCGTTATCGTGAAGCCCTTGTCGGCTGTCTTTTCAAATATCTCAACGGGAATGGACTCCGCTTCGTATCTCTTTATCGGCGGTAATGTCTGAAGTTTATTCCATAGCGCGTTGACAATTGTCTGAGTGCCCTCGGCAATCGGAGCGCACATCGTATAGAACTCATATCCCCTGCCCTCAAAATACGCGCGCAGTTCCTCAACCGTTTCCTCATCGGTCAGGTCGGTCTTGTTCGCCGCGATAATCTGAGGACGTTTCGCGAGTTCGGGGTCGAATTTTTCGAGCTCCCTGTTGATGATTTCAAAATCCTCTTTCGGGTCTCTGCCCTCACTGCCGGAAGCGTCAATTATATGCAGAAGCAGACGGCAGCGCTCAACGTGGCGCAGAAACTCGTGGCCGAGGCCCACTCCGTCACCCGCTCCCTCTATCAGACCGGGAATATCTGCCATTACAAACGAGTTTCCCTCGCCCATCGAAACAACTCCGAGAACCGGAGTCACTGTCGTGAAATGATAATTCGCGATTATCGGTTTCGCTTCGCTGACAACGGAAATAAGCGTTGATTTTCCGACATTCGGAAAGCCGAGCAAACCTACGTCGGCAAGGAGTTTGAGCTCGAGTGAAACCTCCCATTCCTCGCCGGGCGTGCCGTCCTTCGCGAACCTCGGAACCTGTCTGGTCGGAGTCGCGAAATGCGGATTGCCCCAGCCGCCTTTGCCGCCCTTCGCGGCGATAAACGGCTTATCGTCGGACATATCGGCCATAACCGCTCCGCTTTCGCACTCGCGGATTATCGTTCCTTTCGGCACATATATTATCAGGTCTTCGCCGCTTTTTCCGTTTTTGCGTCCGCCCGAACCGTCCTGTCCGTTGGGAGCTGTATATTTTCTTTTGTAACGGAAATCCGAGAGAGTCGCGAGATTTGTGTCAACCTTGAAAACAATGTTTCCGCCGCGTCCCCCATCGCCGCCGTCGGGTCCGCCCGCGGCAACATATTTTTCCCTGCGGAAACTGACGGCTCCGTTGCCGCCGTTTCCCGCCTTTATCCTGATTTTTGCAATATCTGTAAACATATTACCCTCCGTTATTCACGAAACGCTTTGTACAGCGCGGCGGCAGACGCTTTGCTCATTCCCTTTACGGAGGCAATTTCCTCCTCGCTCGCCTGTGACATTGCTTTGATTGTCTTGAAATGTTTCATAAGCGCTTTCGCCCTCTTTTCACCGATACCCTCAACAGAAGTCAGAGTCGTTGAAATCGAGGCGTTCCTGCTCTTTGCGTGATGATAAGCCACCGAATAACGGTGAACCTCCTCCTGAATGGAGGAAACGAGCGTGAATGCCGCGCGCTTTGAGGTAAACGATATTTCACCGCCCGAGTGCGAAATGGCGCGGGTCCTGTGGTGAGAGTCCTTCACCATACCGAAAACGGGAATGCTTATTCCGTGACGGTGAAGCACCGGAAGCACGGCGTTGACCTGCCCTTTTCCGCCGTCAAGCAGTATGAGGTCCGGAAGAATACCGAAGCCCTCGCCGCTGTCGGGGTTGTTTTCATATTCGGTGAGCCGTCTGTCTATTACCTCCGCCATTGAGGCGTAATCATCCTGCCCCGAAAAGCCCTTGATTGAAAATCTTTTGTACGCTTTTTTAAACGGGAGACCGTTTCTGAAAACCACCATACCGGCAACATTGTTGCTGCCTGCCGTGTGGGAAATATCATAAGACTCGATGTATTCCGGCGGCTGATTCAGACCCAGCATGTGACCGAGCTCGTCCAGCGCCGCGGTTGATTTTCCTGTTCTGCCGAGATAGAGCGCGAGCTTCTGCGCGGCGTTTGAACGGCACATATCAACGAGAGAATGCTGCTCGCCTCTCTGCGGCAAAACGATATGCACTCTCTTTCCCGCCTTTGAGGTCAGCCATTCCTCAAGCAGTCCGGCTTCCTCGATTTCGCCGTCAACCGCGATCCTTGACGGAACGTTATCGCGGATTGAATAATAACTGCGGATTAACTCGTGCCTCGCGTTCGGCAGATCCTCGGGTAAATCTATGATGAAATGCTCGCTGTCATAAAGTCTGTAATCCGCGAATCGCAGAACGGAAAGGCACGCCTTGGGGTTCGTTCCCTGCTTCGCTCCGACTGTCGCGAACACATCCTGCTCCTTAACCGGAGCCGCCACAACCTTCTGTTTATCGGCTATTTTATTGATAGCCCTGATTGTGTCCCTGTACCTTGCCGCCTTCTCATACTCCTCGTTTTCCGAGGCCTCGAGCATTTTGCGGTTAAGCTCGTCAACAACTTTCTCGGAGCCGTTCATTATGAAATCAAGCGCTCTTTCCACCGCTTCGTTATGCGCCTGCCTTGTTATTTTTCCGGCGCACGGAGCGGAGCACTGTCCTATTGAATAATTGAGGCACGGCCTGCTTTTGCCGTATTCCGCGGGAAATTTCTTATTGCACTGCGGTATCCGGAATATCTTTTTTGCCCTGTCAACCGCGGCGGATATTCCCGCAGCGCTCATATAGGGGCCGATATATCGCGCGCCGTCATCTTCCTTCTGCCTGACAATACCGAAGCTTTTCCATTCGTCATCGACAACCTTGATATAACTGTAACCCTTGTCATCCTTGAGAAGAATGTTGTATTTCGGGCTGTGCTGCTTAATGAGAGAGCATTCGAGAACGAGCGCCTCAAACTCGCTGTCGCAGAGAATATAGTCAAAATCCTCAACATTCTCCACCATCCTGCGCACCTTGGAGGTATGATTGTTCTGTGAGCCGAAATACTGGCTCACCCTGTTTTTGAGCGCCTTTGCCTTGCCGATATAAATAATCCCGGATTTGCTGTCTTTCATGATATATACGCCGGGCGTCAGCGGCAGCGACATCGCCTTTTTTCTGAGCCGCGAAAGTCTTTCGTCCACACAATCACCTCCTTTTATGTGTTACATTTTATAATATCATAGCATAAAAATGTTGTCAAATCTTTAAATATATTTTTCTTTTTAACTGTTATTATTATTTAATTTCGGTTAATAAATCATTCAAATCGTTGAAAATGACTGAAGATTTTACAAATACAGAATGATATAATTCATATACTATGTGCTTTCAACGAAAGGAAGTAATGATTTGAAAAAATCCAAGTATGCAATTGACCCGAAGTTGATTGAGGAAATAAAGGATCTTAAGACCCTTAAAGAAATCATTTTATACGGAACAAACAAAGGCGGCGACAATCTTCATTTTGTTTTCCTTGATGCGGACAAAAAGGAAGACAGAAGGACCTTCAACCAGAGTCTCGACGAAATCTCGGCTCTCGGCACATACTATTACCTTCACGGAATAGACGGCAAGAAGAAAATCGCCATCATCGCTGAAAACTCATACGAGTGGATTATCTCTTACTATGCCACTCTTTTCGGCGGCAACATCGCGGTTCCGATGGATATCAAGCTCAGCGATGAAGAGCTCGTAAGCCAGCTTGTAAGATGCGAATGCGATGCCCTCGTTTATACCGAAAAGACCGCTCACGTCATGGACGCCGTCAAAGCGGCTCAGGGCAGCAAGGTTAAGGAATTCTTCTGCGTTTCCGATTTTCCCGCTTACAAAAACGAAGGCAGGGAAGCCATCAAGGCCGGAAACCGCTCCTGCGTTGACGCAGTTGTTGAGCCGGACGACCTTGCCTGCATAGTTTACACATCCGGTACAACCGGGCTCAGCAAGGGCGTTATGCTCACGCATTTCAACATCACCAGCAATGCCGTCGCCTCCTGCATGACCAATTTCGGCCGCCACGCGATCGGCTTTCTTCCGCTCAACCACACCTTCTGCTGGGTCGGCGCTCTCTTCACCGGATATATTCTCGCCGAATGGGGCTATATCTGCGACGGCATAAAGGATATTCAGAAGGATATCAAAAAATATCATCCCCAGAATTTCTCCGCGGTTCCTCTTGTTGTCAATACGATTTATGACAGAATCTGGAGAACAGCCAGAGCGACAGGCAGAGAGGACGTCCTCAAAAAAGGACTTAAAATCAGCGAATTCCTTCTTAAGCTCGGCATCGACGCGAGAAGAAAGATATTCAAGCAGATTATCGACAATCTCGGCGGCGAGCTCGAATTCATCATCTGCGGCGGCGCCAATCTCGACCCGAAATACGAGAAAGGCATGTACGCTTTCGGCATTCAGATTTTAAACGGTTACGGCCTTACCGAATGCTCACCCGCCATCACGGTAAACCGCAGAGACGATTTCAAAGTCGGCAGCGTCGGCAAACCCATTCCCTGCAACGAAATCAAAATTCACGACCCGGATGAATTCGGCGTCGGCGAAATATATGTCAAGGGCACCAATGTCATGAAGGGTTACTACAACGACCCGGAGGAGACCGCGAAAGCGTTTGACGGCGAGTGGTTCAAGACAGGCGACCACGGCAGAATTGACGAAGACGGCTTCCTGTTCTTTGTCGGCAGAGTCAAGAACCTCATCGTTCTCAGCAACGGCAAAAACGTTTCGCCCGAGGAGATTGAGGATAAGCTCATCTGCATCGACTATGTCAACGAGGTTCTCGTCTATCAGGAGGATG
>JAFWRV010000466.1 GCA_017519685.1 Clostridia bacterium | reverse complement strand
TCTGAAATAGGATGTATAACAATTGAATAACTTGAATCCGGAAATGCTTTACATTTCCGGATTTTTATTATCAGAGTAAAGTTATTTTCATTTGTATAATTATTCCTGTTGTAATTCAAACCGATTTATGCTAAATTATATATAACGGAGGTGTTATATATGAAAAAGCAAATTATGGCTTTTATAACGGCGGCGGTGATTCTGATGTGCGCCGTTTTGTCCGCTTCGGCAGAGGAAGATGTTATCCGCAGATGCGATTTATACGCGGAAAATCATCTGATGAATATGTCATATTCCGATATAGCGGAGCGTGACACGCTGGCTGTCGGCGACACGCTTGAGGTATGGTACGAAGATACAGTTGAGGCACAAGTGATTGTAAACGGCGAAAAGGTTTCTGTGCTTGAGCCGGGCGAAAGACGGATTTATACATGGGATATACGGGAGACCGGTACGCTGTCAATCGCTGTCGTTCAAAACGGAAACGAGCTTATAAACCGGACCTTTACCGTAATATCATCGGCAGACATGTACAGGAGAAACCTGAAAGAATTGTTTTCATTTGATGAAATATCAATTCCCTCGGCTGAAGAACTGATTGACGCCGCGAATCACGGCTTTCCGCTGTTTAATCCGTTTCTTATTCCGGCATTCGGACTGACGCTGTTTATAAATGTTTTTACCGTGGTGTTTTCATTCACCCGTATAGTATAAGCGTAATAGATCTTTAAAGCGCGGCATAAAGAAATATCCCCGCTGAAAAAAATAAAGAAAAAATTCATTACACATAAAGCCAAGGAGGCAATTATGAAAATAGCAATTCTTAACGGAAGCCCGAGAAAAGAAAACACCGCGGCCATGGTTGACGCTTTTGCTCAGGGCGCAAAAGAGGCAGGCCACGAAGTCGAGATTTTACACGTCGGTAAAATGAAAATAGCCGGATGCCTCGGATGCGAATACTGCCATACCAAGGGAGAAGGCAAATGCGTCCAGAAGGATGATCTGGAAAAGATTATGCCCGCATATCTCGAGAGCGATATGATTGTGTACGCAACACCCATCTATTATTTCAATATGACTGCTCAGCTTGCCGCAGCGATTCAGCGTGTCTATTGTATCGGCAAACCCGCAAAGGCGAAGAAAGCCGCGATGCTCATCAGTTCCGGCTCTCCCGGTACAGGCAATGCGACGATTGAGTCATACAAAACGATGATCGGATATATCGGTCTTGAGGATAAGGGCGTATTCTGCCTTGCAGGAGAAGAAAACAAATCCGAGGAAAAGCTTGCGGAAATCCGCAATTTTGCAAAGGGACTGTAATAGTTTTCCGAATACACCGTATCTTTTTCAAAACGGAGGGTACTGAATGAAAACAGCGGTTATCTATTATTCGCTTGAAGGAAACACGAAATTTGCCGCAGAAAAGGTTGCAAAAGCAACAGGCGCGGATATTATTCCGCTTGTGCCGGTGAAAGCGTATCCCGACAAAGGTTTCAAAAAATTCCTGTGGGGCGGAAAATCCGCCACGATGAAAGAAAAACCCGAACTTCAGCCGTATTCTTTCGATGCGGCGGAGTATGACAAAATCGTTTTGTGTTCTCCCGTTTGGGCGGGAACATTCGCTCCCCCGCTCAGGACTTTTCTCAACGACAATAACCTTGCGGGAAAAATAATCTCTGTTATCGCCTGCAGCAGCGGCGGAAACACAGAAAAATGCATTGAAGGGCTCAAAAGCGCAGCAAAGGCAGGCTCGCTTGCCGCTTCGCTGAGTCTTACCGACCCGAAATCAAGGCCGTCCGAAGAAAATGAAAAACTGATAGAGGAATTCATCGCAAAGATTTGACGGCAGATACAAATAACATAATTTGCCGATTTAAACCAAAAAATTTCAACCCCGGACCTGTTCCGATTTGACAGGTCCGGGGTATTTTAATGAATTTTTTTAAAGAAACCGGCTGTGAAGCGGCATGCTTCAAATATCCGCAAAGAAGAGCCGTTAAATTTATTTTTGAGGAGTCAGTGTAATGACCTCATAATAACAATGGACTTCGGTACGGAACGGAACCCGCCAGCCGCACGCTCCCGCGCTGACATTCATTACCGAGTCGCCCTCATAAAAATCACCGTAGGCGTAACCTATGAGCGAATAGAACGCCCGCAAAGGAAACAGCTGACCCGCGTGGGTATGACCGGAAAGCTGGAGATCCGCTCCGGTAACAAGATTATCTTTGAACTCAAACGGCTGATGATCCGCGACTATCAGATATTTCTCCGGCGAGGGATTTTTAAGCTCCGATGCCGCTGCTCTCAAGCCGTCTTCACTTATATCCTCCCTGCCGAGCAGGAGCAGGTCATCGGACAAATGAGCGTATTCATCTTTAAGTATTATGATACCGTTTTGCTCCATTGCTTTTTCAAGTTCTTCGGGAGTAAACTGAACACCGTTTGCGTATTCCGCGAGTCTCTGACGGTCATGATTTCCGTAAAGATAATAGACAGGGATATCAAGCTCACCGAAGGCGCGGAAAGTATTTTCCATTTCATCTTTTTCAGTGTAATCATCGGTTATGTCTCCGCCGAGGATTATGCACTCAGGTTTTTCCGCCGCCATATCCCTGATTTCTTTTTCAAGAACGGAAAAGCTCTGGGCGCTGCCGACATGAATATCCGCGGCGAAAATTATCTTGTGCTCCTGAGTCAGCTTTGCGGAGGAATAAGTATGATAATTCGGCTTCACAATCTGCATATTTACCGTTCCGTAAATGAAAAACAGAATTCCCGCCGTGATTCCGAGAATCTTTGAAACAGGAAATTTCCGCTCCGATTTTGAAATCATACACCACAGGGTGTATATCAAATCCGCGCAGGCATCGGAAAACAGCGCGGCGTAAAGCGCCGTCATTATGGGCTGAACCGGACGCAGAACAACAGGCCCCGCCAAAACAATTACGGCAAACGCAATCGCCGCCAGCGCTTTTATAACTATTATCGCTATTCTGACAGGTGTTTTTATGCTTCTTTTTCTCAGCAGAAACTGTATTACGCTTATTACGGCTTCCGATGCAAGAAAAAGCAGTAACCATTCAACATACATTTTCATTCTTTCGCCTCCGTCCGTTTTGATTATTGTAACACATCCCGAAACAAAATACGATTGTAAAAGTATATAAATATATTGTAATTTTACACGGCATTTTTAAAAATGATTTAAAAAGGCAAACAATCCGCGATATAAAAAGTTTACATTACATTTACATAATCTGCAATATTTCAGTGTTAAAATACATTTGTATTCAGGCACCGGTAAGATAGTGTCATTAATTTCAGGTGCCCAAAATGAAAGGATGAGAATAAATGAAAAAAATAATCGCAATTATCGCGGCTCTCGCAGTAATCACCTGTCTTGTTGCCTGCGGAGCTGAAAAAGCAACGGAAACAACACCCACCACACCCTCGGCGGCAACAGAGTCCGACATCGCAACTCCCGCTGCAGCCACATCATCCGATGTCGCATCCCCCTCGGCGGCAAGCTTTGAATTCCCCCTGCTCCTCGTAAACAACGAGCCTTTCACTGTAACCGTGGCAGACGGATTTGACAACGCAGGCGTTACGGCTTACACAGTTGACGACGACGCAACATATCAGTTTATCTCAAGCGACGATGACATCACCTGGAAAATCTATCTTCTCGACGAAAAATTCAACGACGGCGCAAGATATCTGAGCCAGGCAAAAACTCCCGACCTCACCGGCAACGGCATTCTCGATGTCAAGCGCGGACAGATTATGTATGTTGAATGCAGCGAAAACGCTTTCACAGCTTCAAAGGCAGACGATGAACGCCTTGAAATAAACTATGTTCAGGGTATCACAGGCAACTACAACGATTCTTACTCACAGAGAGCGCACGCTTTCGTAATTGATGAAGGCGACGAAGTTGAAATCACCGTCAGCTGGTCCTCATCCGCATTCGAATATACCAGATGGACCATGGAATGCAAGAAAGACGGCGACAAGCTCACCTACACGGATTGTGAGAAAACAAACATCACAACAGATGAATCCGGCAACTCAACTTCCGAAGAAGTTTACGAAGACGGCACAGGATATTTCACCCTTAAGGACGGCAAACTCCTCTGGGACGGCGCGTCGGAAGACGACTGCAAGCTCTGCGTATTTGAAGCGTAACCGTTTTAATCCGTAATAATCACACAGATAAATAAACACTTTCACGGCTCCCGGGTTCTTTGATGTTCCCGGGAGCCGTTTTGTTATCCGCGCACCGGACAAACCTGTCTTATAATTTTTATAATGATTTTTTAGTTTTTCTTATTGACAAAACGATAATAATGTGTATAATATTCATTGTCTGTTGGGGAATAGTGTAACGGTAGCACTGCAGACTCTGACTCTGCCTGTTGGGGTTCGAATCCCTATTCCCCAGCCAAAAATACACCCACCGTAAATCGGTGGGTGTATTTTTCACTTGATGTAAGAGGTGTTCTGTCGCGAAGCGACTGAATCCCATATTACGAGCGAAGCGAGTAACAAGGTTCTCCAAATTTCACCAAATCTATGATTTGGAAAGAAATTTGAGAGGTTCTTATTCCCCAGCCAAAAAAACAGGTATCCATGAGGATGCCTGATTTTTTTTACACTTTAAAGGGATTCGAAGAATCCCATATTACGGGTTTATACTCCGTTAAACCCGTAAAAACTTTCAGCCGACGGATTGCAACAATTTCTCTGTTTTTTTATACTGATAGTAAATAACAGAAATGGGGAACAATTATGAAAAGAATAATCGCGTTTATACTCGCCGCGGTGAAGCTTATCACCGTCTTTGTCCCGGCTTACGCCGAGGAAGAAACCGTAACACCGGAAGCCGGTATATCGGACGAAGCAGAAACCGAAGACGAAACCGTAGCCGAGGACGAAGCACAGGACCCGACCGCAGATGAGGACGAAACACAGGATCCGCCGGAACCCGAAGCAGAAGAACAGGAGTATTATTACATCACACAGGAAGAGTTTGAAAAATACCGCGAAGAATATTTTGAAGAACTTACCACACCGAAACTGCTCGCGGCGGTCGGTCTTCAGGGTCTTGAATCTCTCTCATTTTTGTTTCTTCCTTTAACGATACCCCTGTTTATACTTGTTCCGTTTATAGGCGCGCTTGCCACGGGCGTGGCTCTTGTGGCTCCGTTTCAGGGAATGTTATCATTCGGCGAGATTTTAACAGGCGCATTTTATGTTATGTTTCACAGAAATGAAATGTATAAAGAATTCTCTGCGGACTGGCTTTACGCAGAGGCGGAATATGATGAAGAAACCGGTGAACCCACGGGAAATTATACAGTCCTTTATAAAAATCCGGAGGATGATGCGTCTCTGTGGGCAGGCTGTCTTCCGGTCACGATAAAAGATAATTGATACATCGAAAGCCCTTGATTTTATCAAGGGCTTTCTTGCTTTACGGCAGCGCGCCGTAGCTGTTTGTCAATAATTGTTCACGATTATGTATGCCTTATTTAAGAAGCGGCAGAGATATCAGATTTGATTATTATACGGTTCGGTCATAAAGTGGAAACTGTCAATAAGAAGCTCCGTTCCTTTTTCCGGTTTGAGAATCAGGCACAAATCGGAAACATCATCGAGTTTGGTATCAAATCTGAAAAAGCCGCTGCGGCGGCAGTAATATTCAAATTTATCCGTCGGATTTTCCTCCGTTATCGTCCCGAGCAGACGGCCGTTTTCGCCTCCGGCTCTCACCTCAATTGTCCCTTTGCCGCCGAAGCAGTAATAATCAAGAGAAAAACCTGTTTTATCCTTAAGGTTGCGAATCCGCGGATATGTCAGAGAAGCGTTTTCCGTGCAGGAAACGCAGAACCCGAAAAGACATTTGTTTTCAACTTTTCTGACATTTTTCCCCGTCATATACCACTCGGCTTCAATCCTGTTCCAGTCCGAGTCATATTGACCTACTCCGTATTCAACAATAAGAGGATCGGTAACAAGCTCTCCGTTTTCTTTGACATGCACATAACACAGACCGCTTGAGCGGTATCTCTCGGTTTGTTCGTTTACGGTGATTGCCTGGAACAGCTGGCCGTTCCATTCGCAGAAACTGCTGTGGTCGATAGTGGAAGCCGTGTGCCCGACAAAATGATAAGGGCCGTAAACACTTTCGGCAACCGCATAAAACCCGCCGTAGCTGAGATAGTATTTTCCGTTGAATTTATTCAGCGATGCCTTATCGTCTCCGCAGTGGTCAAGCTCGATTTTTCTCGGAGTTTCGGCAAAAGAAATCATATCTTCATTGAGCCGCGCGATATAATAGCCGCAACCCTCGCCGTAGCACCATTCGGGACCGCCGAAGACCAGATAATACTCCCCGTCGTCATCTTTAAAAACAGCGGGGTCATATTCTCTCGTTCCCGTAACCGTACCGTCAAGCAAAGGTTTACCGAGCGCGTCTTTGAAAGGTCCGCCCGGTTTGTCGGAAACAGCCGCGCCGATTCTGTGACTGCCGTCTGAAAAATAATAGTAATATTTACCGTTTCTTTCCGCGGCATCAACCGCCCAGCAGCAGTCGGAAGGACCCATAAAGAAATCTTCGGGATGAACAACCGATTCAAGCGTCCATTCCACAGCGTCGGCAGATGACCAGATTTGCCAGTCGTGCATACAAAAACAATCCGAATCCGGTATCGCGTCATGAGACGCGTACAGAAACATCTTCCCGTTAAAAATATGTATATGAGGGTCGCAGACTCCCATTCCGGGTATTATGGGGTTTTTCTTTGATATGATTTTATTCATTGTTACCTCCGTATAAATCACCGATTCAGAATAAACGGATATACGCTGTGTTTTATTATATCACAGGATTCAATAACTTATCAAATTAATTGTATGATATCGGCGCGAAATAATCAACAGAAAAACGGATTTTCAAAATATTTTTTCTCTTTTACACTTCGTTACGGAAATCCTGCTTAATATACTTTATTTTTTTGTTTTGAAATGGTATAATGTTTTAACCGGGATACGGTGACAACGTATCGAACCGATTGAAATGATTTCAATCTGATTTCTTAATACGTAGGCAGTTATATGGTGAAAAGATATGTACGCTGTTGCGGCGAAAGGCGATGACGGCAGCGCAGCGCTACTTATCTCCAACATTTCGGAAAACAGTGACAGAAAACTTAAGCTCGATACAGGAGAATATACCGTTGATAAAGTCATGACGGTTAATGAAAAATGCGAATGGATTGAAACCGTGCTTCCCGATAAAATCGAAAGCGGTTCAATGCTTTATATCACATTCAAAAAATAAATTGGATTATTAATATAAACAAAGGAGAAACGCAAATGGAATTAATAAACAGTTTTTCGGTAGATCACACACGGATTATACCCGGCATTTTCACCAGCAGGGTTGATTATCTCGGCGATTATCAGGTTACAACCTACGACATAAGACTCAAAAGGCCAAACAAAGAGCCTGCCGTTGACGTTGCGGCAATGCATTCGCTTGAGCATATTATCGCGACATTTCTCCGCAATGACCCTGATTGGAAAGATGAGGTTATTTACTGGGGACCTATGGGATGCCTTACGGGATTTTATCTGATACTCAAAGGCAGCCGCGCTCCGCAGGAGATTTACGGGCTGATGCTGAACGCCTTCAAACACGTGGAAAATGTGCAGGAGGTACCCGGCGCCGCTCCGGTAAACTGCGGAAATTATCTTATGCATAATCTTGAAATGGCGAAATGGTACGCAAGAGAGTTTGCGGATTATCTTGAAGCAAACGCCGGTAACGGAGATATATTTGAATATCCCGGAACCGAACGTCTTGTGACGGATGACGGACAGCATTTCTACGATTCATAACAGACCTTCGTGAAAAAAGAATAATTTCGATAAATATTATACCGAAGCCGCCCCTGTGAAACAATCGGCAGGGACGGCTTTATTATGTTATGCAAATAATCGTTCTGTGTATATCCGCCGATAAATTACTCTTCGGCCGCCGACGCGTTTTTTCTCCCTGCAACAAGGGTTTCGTGCATGGCTTCGAGTTTTTCGGCTGTAATCGGATAACCGAAAATGAAAAACAAACCGGCGATTACGCAGAAAACGCAGGGCAGAACAGCGTCGGAAAGCGCAAGTCCCGCGGTGCTGTATGAGCCGTCGGCAAGCTTTGTCGCTCCGAGAACATACATAGGAATTGCTCCGCCGATTCCCATTCCTATTTTGGTTATCATTGAACTCAGAGCCGAAACGGCGCCCTCGGAGCGCTTGTCAAGCGCATATTCAACATAATCGATATTGTCCGCCTGTATGCCGTAATTGAGAATCATCGCGATTGAACTGCCGAAGCCCGACACCACGCAGGAAATATAAGTCATAACAAATCCGGGAGCCGAGGCGCTGACATAAAAAGATCTTATGAGAAAGCCCACTCCGGCAAGAATCATACCTAATCCGTAAACCTTCTTTTTGCCGTATTTGTCTGCGAGTTTCGGAGCGACAAGTATGGCGGGTACCGAACCGACGCCGTTGAAAATCGTCATCATCGTCATAAGCCCCACATCGCCCAGAACGTACTAAGCGAAATATGAGTTTGCGGTTGAGGTGAAGTTGAATCCCGAGTTATATAACAGAGAAGCGATAAAGGTTACAAAAACGGGTCTGACCGTTACGATTTTGACGATATCCCCGATTTTATAATGCTTTGAATCATCAAAGCGCACATTCTCCCTCATTCCCAGAGTTCCGCCGATTGAGGCGGCGAGAACAAGAATGATAAATCCGCCTATAACCGTGAGATACGCTTCCTTTGTGGAATTCATAGCCGAAATAAACACCGGGGCAAGTATTCCGCAAATGCCGCCGCCGAGGCCGTAACCGATGCTTTTGATACTGCTAAGAACGTTTCTCTCTTTAAGGTCATCCGTCATAACGGGCAGCATACTGTTGAGAGAAATATCCATCACGGGGAAGGTAACGCCGAGAAGAAAATATGATATATACGCGATTGTCAGACTTAAGCTTCCGGAAACATAAGCCGGCCCGAACCACAAAAGAACATAGTTCAGCGCGCAGATAACGGTTCCGGTAATAAGTATTCTTCTGAATTTGCCGAATGCGGTGTTGGGTCTGCGGTCTATGAGATAACCGATAAATGGGTCGTTCACTCCGTCAAATATTCTGGCGAGAAGGAACATTGTTCCCACCTTGAATTCATCCATACCGAGAACTGTGACATAGAAAATCGACAGGAATGAGCTTACCAGGGTCATAATCGGAATATTGCCTATATTGGCAAAAGCGTAGCTTATTTTCTCACTCAGAGGCAGTTTTTTATTTTCCATTTGTTTCCTCCGGTTATTCAGTAGTTTAATCGGGCTCTCCGGCAATACCGGGAAATCATAAATCAGACACCGCCGATTTCAAAATGATGCTTTCCGCTTTCAGCGAGGTGCTCCTCGCCGTTCGGCAGAATAACATTGCATCGTGTCTTTTCGGGAACACTGACATCAAGGGAAAACGCGCCGTTTTCTTTTTTCCAGTCAATTTCAATTTTACCGTAAGCGGTTATCAGGCTGCCTTTGGCATAGCTTAAACTTCCCGGAACGGGTCTGACGGAAAACTCGCCGTAACCCGCCGTTACGGGCTCCAGGCCGAGCGTGCGGCGGTAGAGAAAATCTCCGACGGCTCCGTAGGCGTAGTGATTGAACGATATCATATTGGGAATTGTATCCGCTTTGATACTGCCGTCAGCCGCAAGAGCGTCCCAGCGCTCCCACATCGTGGTCGCGCCCGCGTTGATGCAGTAAAGCCAGCCTGGGCATTTCTCATTGAGCAGAAGCTTATACGCGTCATCAATATAGCCGTTATCGGCAAGGGCAAAAAGAATATACGGCGTGCCCATAAAACCGGTCGCTATCCTGTAACCGTTTTCACGCACAAGAGTTGCAAGCTGTTTCGCGACGGCGCTTTTTTTGTCTTCCGGTACCAGACCGAAATAAAGAGCGCAGACATAATTGCTCTGAAAATGCCCGTTGAGTTTTCCGTCGGGCTTTATGCAGAGGGAGTCAAAGGCGTTTCTGATTTTATCAAGCAGGCAGGAAAAATATTTTTCATCCTCATCTTTGCCGAGTATTTTTGCGGTTTTACGCATTATATCAACGCTGTTTGCGAAAAACGCGGTTGCGAGATACCTGCCCTTCCGTTCCCATTGAAAAACGCTTTCACCGGGTGCGCACCAGTCGCCGAACTGAAAGAGATTGAAATTCCAGATATATTTCTTCTTACCCGTGCTGAACCGTTTTGCCGCGCGCATTTCGGACAGAGTATATTTTTTCATACTCTCATATTGCCTTGAGAGCACCTCCCTGTCGCCGTAGGCGCGGTAAACCGCCCACGGCACCATGGTTGCCGAATCGCCCCAGAGCGCAATGGGGATATTGGGAAGAAAGCGCTGATAGGATTTGCTGTCGGGAACCGTAATCGGCATACTGCCGTTTTTTCTCTGATAAAGACTTAAATCACAAAGCCATTTATCCATAAAGCGGCTGATGTTTCTGTTAAAAGCGGCGGTCTGCGCGAAAACCGCTATATCGCCTGTCCACCCGAGTCTTTCATCGCGCTGCGGACAATCGGTCGGTATTTCGATAAAGTTTGATTTCTGACCCCAGATGATGTTTTGCTGAAGTCTGTTGAGTTTCTCATCGGAGCACAGAAACTCTCCGAGCGGCTCGGCATAAGAGGTCAGCACGACGCTTTCGAGTCTGAGTATTTCAACAGGCCTGTCGGATGTTATCCCGGCATACCTGAATCCCATATAAGTAAATCTCGGCGTGAATTCGTTTACTCCGTCTCTGCCGCATATCAGGGTCAGAGTTGCCTTCGCGCTGCGCAGATTTTTTGTGAAAAGCCCTCCTTCGGAGTCAAGGATTTCCGCGTGACGGACAGTTATGACGGTGCCTTTTTCCGCTCTGACGGTAAGGTTTATAACACCTGCGTGATTCTGCCCGAAATCATAAATATTATCGCTGATTTTTTCGGCGCTCAGACGGCTGTCTTCTTTGACAAAAGTGCCTTTGTGAGCTTTAAGCTCCGGAACTCTGCCGTTATAAATAAGAGCGTTTTTATATCCGCGCTTTTCCTCTTCATAATTTAAATCTATCGTTTCGCCGTTATAAAAATCGGCAAATCTTACGGGCGTGTCGTGACTTACAAGCCAGCTTTCATCCGTGCCGATAATCTCCTCGCTGCCGTCATCATACTCTGCCTTTATTTCGGCTATAACAGCTCGGCGGTTTGAATGTCGGTTGTTTTTAATTGTGACAGTTCCGAGATACCAGCCGTTTGCAGCGATTATTTCAACGGTGTTTTCGCCCTCGGCAAAGTATTCCGTTACATCATAGGTCTGATACTGAATATATTTTTCATAGCAGGTATATCCCGGCGTAAAATAGGCGTCGCCGACCTTTCTGCCGTTGACATTCAGCTCGTATATACCCAGAGCCGATACCCTGATTTCGGCCCTGACCGTTTTTTTATTCACTTTGATAATCTTTTTAAACAACTCGGCGGGCAATGAGTTTCGCCTGTCATTTCTTTTGCCGCTTGTTATCCATTTCGCGTTTAATTCTTTCATCGCCGTTGCGCACCTTCCGGTATAGACTTGTCGGGTGATAATAATATTACTGTTTAAATTTTATGATAATATAATAAAAAGGTCAATATTATTACAAAATTTTTTCGAATGTACGTAGAACAAAAACAAAAAATGAGCGCATACGGGATTTTCCGTATATGCTCATTTCTTTCGTATCAAAGTTCCGTGTTACTGCCCGGATTAGGGGTGTTTAAATAATCACACCGTTTCGAGCAATTCCGTGATTTTCAGCTTCTGCGGGCAGATATGCTCGCACTGACAGCATTTTATACAGTCCGCGGCTTCACCCGAATCTTCGGTCAAAGCGCTGTATGCCGCGTCAAAATCAAACCCGCTGTCAAGCTGTCTGCTGTTAAGCAGTTCAAAGATTCGCGGTATTTTTATATCGGCAGGGCATCCGTCAACGCAGTAGCCGCAAGCGGTGCAGGGAATGATATTCTGATTTTTAAGTATGGAGCAAACCTTCTCCACCGCGGCGAGTTCCTTATCGTCAAGCGGTCTGAAATCCTTCATATAACCGATATTTTCACGCATCTGCGCCGTATCGTTCATACCGGAAAGGACCATTCTGACATTGTCAAATCCCGCCGCCCAGCGTATCGCGAATTCCGCGTAACCGGAATCAAATTCATCATATATCCTTTGCGCCGCGAGAGGAAGATTAGCAAGTCTGCCGCCCCTGACCGGCTCCATAACTATAACGTCTTTTCCGTGCTTTACGCAGACATCATAGCATTTTTTCGCCTGGACATTGTCATCCTCATAATCAAGATAATTGAACTGGAGCTGAACAACCTCGATTTCGGGGCGCCCGGTCAGAATCATATCAAGGACATCCGCCTTGTCGTGAAACGATATTCCGAGATGCTTCACCCTGCCCTGCTTTATCAGGTCAGATACGATTTCATAGGCGTGAAGGCGGTTGTATTTTTCAAAAAGCTCCGCGTTATGGGCGTGCATAAGATAATAATCAAAATAATCCACGCCGCAGGCGGCAAGCTGGCTTTCAAACAGAGGCAGTATTTCCTCCTCGGTCTTGAAAAAGCCGTCGGAAAGCTTGTCGGTCAGAATGAAACTTTCACGCGGATACCTTTTTACAAGGCACTCCCTTATTGCGGTCTCGCTCTTATGATTGATATAGCCGTGAGCCGTGTCAAAATAATTGAAGCCGTTTTCCATAAACAGGTCAACCATTTCACGGAAATTATCAAGGTCAACCTCCCCGTTATCGAGCAGTTTCAGACGCATACAGCCGAATCCGAAATTTTTAAGCGCTCCGTCAAGCATATTATTCCTCCCGTAAGGTTACTGTTCATACCATAATATAGCATATTGTCCGGGCCGCGGCAATACCGGATTACGGAAACGGAAACATTATTTAATAATCAGCTGTCAAAAGCAAAGGTATGGTCGCCGCGCATTGTTCCCTCATTGTCATAGGCCTCGACATAGATTTCGTTTTCTCTGATATTTACCATTGTCGCGATGTAACGGTCGTCTCCGTTTTTGCCGCCGTCCAGCATCATATAAAACGGGCTTTCTTTGTTATACTCAAAGTTTATGCGGTGCTTATGTCCGCCGATAAACATATCAATTCCGAGATCGGCGAGTATCTGAGTCCAGTCATTGCCGTAACGGTTGTCGGGTCGGGGAATGTGAGCGATGCATATCCTGTATCTCGCGTTCTCATCAAGAGTCAGCGACTCCATCCACTTGGTTTCGCGCTCAATATATGAGGTGTAGTCAACGAGTCCGCTGTAAGTCCAGTCGTCATCGGATTTATCCTCACCCGAATCCAGGCACAGGAACTGTACCGGTCCGTAACTGCAGGTATAATACATTCCGCCTGTGGAAGTCTTGAATATCTCGATTGCATCGGAGCCGTATTCTCCCCTGTTCTCGTGATTTCCCCTGGTATATAACACCGGAATGCTTCCCTTTGAAAAAGTGTAGGCGTGTGACAGGACCTGCTTGAATTTGTAAGCGTCGGTCATAAAGCTGACCGCGTCGCCGTTCATTACAATCAGATCGGCCTCGGTGTCAAAATTCTTCACTGCCTTTTCGGCCAAAGACGGATTTTCGTGAATATCGGAAATGAAAAGCGCGTGTATCTCCTCCTGCCCCGAATATCCCTTGAATTGAACGGGTTCTGACGAAACGGTTCTTCCCTTCAGGGCAACATAGGCGCGTCTTGCGCCGACATGCTGCGAGTGGCACGTATAGGAGTTACCGTCAAGATGTTTCTTGGGAATACGCACGCTGTGGATACTGTCTTCGGAACGGATTGCACCGTTGATTTCATCCTTTACCGTATATTCGGTGCCTTCATAGTTATAAGTGACATAACCCGTACCCGGCAATGTGGTTGACCAGATTACCGTGTACATATCGTCTCCGCTTTCAAAAACGGACGCCTGATTGTCAATAAAGAAAATCAGGGTGTTGAACGGCAGAGCGAGAGCGGACTGAATAACAATCAGCGCAGAAACAATAACATTGAAAACCATATTCAGATAATACACGCAGATACCTCCCGGCTTCAGTTTTTACCGTTTGATTATATATGAAAATCCGGGATGATTGTTTCCGTCAGAGAAAAATAACCGATTTTAATCGGCGTTAATAAATTTTCATCTTAACGGAATTATAATATCAATCGGGAATTTCTAACACAATCTTAAAATGCGGGCGGATAAACCCGAAATCGAAAACACTCGGCGAAACAAAAAAACCGAAAAATGAAAAATTAAAAAATATATTTATTGACATCCGCGTTATTTTGATATATAATATCGCTGTTCATGGGCCTGTAGCTCAGTTGGGAGAGCGTTCGGTTCGCATCCGAGAGGTCGTGGGTTCGAATCCCTTCAGGTCCACCATGAAAAAAGCCTCGTCTTCGGACGAGGCTTTTTTCAACGAAATAAATCCTTTCAGGATTTGTGAAATGCCCTTCGGGCGTGAAATACGCCTTCAGCGAAT
>JAFWRV010000465.1 GCA_017519685.1 Clostridia bacterium | reverse complement strand
TCTTTCCTTTCAAGAAATGATGATATCGTCGATTTCTTTCACCGCCTTAAAATACTGTGCCTTTAAACCGTATTTTGTATCAAGTTCATATTTTTTAATTCTGCAACTATTGTTTTTGCATATTTCCCCAAAGAAATCTTTTTCTTCATCTTTATCAAGTGTCTGATAGTATATACTGCCTCCGGGTTTAACAAGTTTGATTGCTTTTATTATTATTCTCTCAAACAATCCGCTTTCAAGTCTTGTGCTTCCTACCATCGTTACAATGTCAAAGCTGTTATCAAAATCGTTAAGGAGCAGCACATCGGAGTTAATGACCTTAATTATATTAGGGTTGTTTTCATTTTCAAGCTTAAGCTCAAAAAGCTTGCAACATTCACTGTCAATATCAATACTTGTAAGTGTGCCATTTTTAAGTCTATATGACAAATACCTGTCCCAGATTCCAGCTCCGATTCCGATATTGCAGATTTTGTCAGCGGGATTTACTGAAAAATTTTCTTCAAAAAATGCAGTAATTCTATATTCAAGATACTTGCTTTTTACAGAAGTGTTCCACGGCCCGGCATCGGGTCCGTATTCCTCACCGTAAATCTGCAACAATAATTCTTTATCGCGGTCATTCATTATACATACTCTCCCTAAGCGTTTTAAGAAATCATCCGCTTCATGTCTGCTCTTAAAAATACTATTCTTTTATTTTTTGATAACAATAGTTTCTCGATCGCACTTTGCGATGCAATTATCAGACCAATCGTCATTTTCAAATTTTTCAACACTTGCAAACTTGTCTATAAGACTGTACCCTTTTTGAATGTAAATGTCTGTGGAAAACCAAACAGGTTTTTCAAAAGAATACTGATAATCGCCGAAATCAATGATTATTCCGCGAGTTACCCATACATCATATGTTTTCTGACCATCCTCAAAAAGTTGCTGATTCTCCTGTACAACATGTATTTCTTTAATGGTTTCCTTTACAGGAGAAGAAATGAGGCTCTTGTTATCAACAAACGGATACTTTTCTTCTGACAATTCCCAAACGGCAACATCTTCTATTGAACCAAAATAATCCGATGATTTGGTAAAACTATAAAGATATACTAAACGATCTTCAAATTCAAACCCAACCACTTGTGAAGAAGAATTGGCAAAAAGAAATTCGTCATGTTTTACAGATATTAACTCCTGTCCTATAAGCTGCTGAAGGAGCTCTACTTCTTCAGGTTTCAGGCGCTTATCAATTGTTACCATTGTTACTGGCTCCTGTTATGAAATGAATTTTTCTGTTATGCTACTGAAACAGTCAGTTTCAATCCGAGTGGCTGAAGAAGTTTAATCAGAGTTTCAACATTGGGAGTAGTCTTGAAGGTTTCTATTCTCGCAACAGAAGACTGCGGGATGCCGCAAAGCTCCGCGAGATCCCTCTGACTTAAACCCATTTCATTTCTCTTATCAATTATAGCGCTGACGATTGAAGCAAGAGCTTCGATTTCTTCAATCTCTTTCTTTGATAATTCATCAGTGCCTTTAACGTGATTTTTATAATCTTCCCATGTTCTCATTTTGAATTCTCCTTTCTTGACAGATAATCTGCCCTTTCACTTTTTGCTTTTTCTATCTCGCGCGGAGGAGTTTTCTGAGTTTTCTTTCTGAAATGATGCAATAAAACAAAAGTATCTTTCTCAAAGAAGAAGTAAAGCACACGATTGTTTCCGGGGCGCAGCTCCCAGATTCCGTCATCAAGATGCTTGGTTATATTTTCTGGCAGATATGTTCCGTTGCTTTGCAGCAATTCAATGTAAAAGGTTATTTGCTTATACTGTATACGCAAATCCTTATTGCCTTCGGATTTAAGCCTGAGAGATTCAAGAAACTCCCAGAGCTCGGATTCTCCTTTGGCATTTTCATAGAATTCGATTTTAAACATAAATTATCCTTTCCTGCTTTTCCACTGTTATGATAGCATAAATGCTATCAGATGTCAATATCGTTTTACTTTACACTCCAAACATCCTATGCAACTCTTTTCTGATTCCGTCCGGGTCGAAATCGGCTTCGGGCGGATTCTTTTTGAGCAAACCGTAAAGCTGGGTGCTTTCTGTGACGGCAAAGTTCATTTCATCGCTACTGCCGGAATTGCATAGCGCAGCGAGCAGAAGCCACTCAGCTTCGGTTATATCCGTTCCTTTGGAGTCAATATGCTCAATTAAAGTGCAGATGTCGGCCTCTGACAACATCTCCTGCCTCACGCTTCTAAAGAAAGAAAGCGTTTCCCTTGAAATGCTGTTATGCACCGATGCGTTATGGATTTTGAACATATTGCTATGAAGTTTGGCGCAAAGAGCGGCTCTCTTTTTCTGAACGGATTCCGCTTTTTTAATAATACTGTTCACAATTTTGGTGTCAGTACCATCGGAGCAACCCATGATAATATCTGAAAGCGGTCTGCCGGTTTTACCTCTTCTTCTGTTGCCGTCAAATGCGCTGTTATAAATATACTGCATAGGACAGGCATTAACTCTGCGGTCGGATTTATCTCTTGTGGCTTTACCGGTAGTAATATAGTTAAAGAAATCGGGCACGGCAAAATACAGCTGATACTGTTTCTTGTAAATACTGCTCAGCCTGCGTAATTCCTTCTCGGCATCTATGTTGTATATTCTTTTTGCCTTGTCTATTTCGGTGTTTGACAAAACCTCAAGTATTGCGCAGTATGAATAAACCTCATCAAGAGCTTCCTGACTGCTGAACTCATTCGGAATCCTCTCGTTCTGAAATACCATTGCCCAGAGAACGCTGTTGAATTTCTGTGAGAGATTCACGATTTCACCGATTTTGTTTTTACCGATTTCAATATCAATTTTAGTAAGCGATTTTGTCGCTTTGTCATAACTCAGTTTGTTTATCGGAGTCGGAAAGTTCGTCTTGCTTATTTTACCGCCGCGTATCAGAATCTCATTGTCTGTGAGCAGCATTGAGTCCGAATCATAATCGGCTCCGTTCAGAATATGCTGAATATTGCTGTTGCGGGCGTTGACGCATACAATCTGATTTGTCAGATTGAAATAACGGTATTCTTCACTCCACTTGTTGGGCAAAGCGAGCACATTTCCCATTGTAATATGAGGACTGCGTATTCCGAGAAGCTCCTGCCCATCTTTGAAAAACGGACAATAAATACTGCTTTGATTCTGATCTACGCGGACGGTTTTTATTTTTGGCACATCGTTGATGGCTGTCTTAAGATATTCATAGCCGTTGCCGAACAGAACTGCATTCGTTCCGTGAACAAGCAGTTTGCCTCTCTTTATAAAGTCGTTTATTTTTGAAATCCAATCACTGCGGAACTGCTGATACATTTTTGTTTCTTCAAATTCCGGGCAGATATCAAGCAGATTGCAGACAAGCTGATTCTTGTATCCATAAATATCCGGTTGTTTCATTTCGGACGAATATTCAACACTGTCATCCGTATCTTCTGATTTTTCTGTGTTGCTGCTGAAATCAGAGATAATATACCTGAAGAAATTTTTGTCGCCTCTGATTCTCTGCTTTATAATAGCTGCGGGAAGCATAAGCTGATCAACAAGTCCCGATGAAAGGCAGAGTGTGTTGAGCATCTGATAGCTGGTCCTTACAAGATTACCGCCGAGCCAGGGAGTCGGCTTTTCACTCTTGACCACTCCGAAATCGCACCCGTCATCGCCAAGCCATTCCGCCCAGAATCTGATTTTTGCCTCAAAATCATCGCCATCGAGCATTTTGCAGAATTTCAGGCAGGATTCCGTAACTATCATTTTTACTTCTGAAATATCGGAAGCAAGGGTGATTCCGTTCAGCTGACTGACAGATGTAATATCATTATCCTTGAACCACTGCTGAATCTTGGTGTTGAAAGCACAGCCTTTGAAATATCTGTTGCGCAGAAGCATCATACCTTTATTGCTCCTGCCGGCCTGTTCGAATACGGATTCATCCAGCAGAGCTTCACCGTCAAAGAGATTGTTTTCAACTCTGCTCCATTTTGTTTCTGCGCTGATATTCCCGTCTTCGTCTGCTGTAACCTTTATTCCCTTTGTATGGAATTCACACTTAACATCTCTCATAAACAGGATATTTGAAATATCCAGATGAATCATATCCTCAAGTGAACTGAGACTCAAGGCACTGTATGCTTCGGCTGATACAATATCGTCATTGAGAGTTACGCCATACTTTTTCAGCAGCTTATTCGTGGATGGATACTTATCCGTGAGCGTGCCCCATTTGAGCATCTTCTTCAGCATATCCTCACGGATAAAAACGCACTTGTTTTCACGGCTCATTCCGGCGCTGCGCTTATACCTGACATAGTGAACGGGCTCACCTTTTTTATTCAGGCAATCAAAGCCGTTATTATACAGATATTCCCTTATGCCGTCGGCAGTTTTAACGGAGGGAATTGTTACAAAATTCTCTTTGCCGTTTTTGGTTA
>JAFWRV010000464.1 GCA_017519685.1 Clostridia bacterium | reverse complement strand
TACATATCTCTGCGACGAGGATAACAAAGATTTCGTCTTTCTGCTTCACGGCTCCCTCGTACCCACTCAGTTTGCGGAGTATTATGAATTGCTGAAAAGAACGCAGGACAAGCATTCTCTCGATTTTCTCTATCCGAAGATGAGAAGATATTATGAGTTCCTGAGAGGGCGCGCCGGAGGGTCAACATTCGCGAAATTCGGCAACGGACTTCTTACCGCTTACGATTACTGGTATTCGTGTTCCGGTATGGATGACTATCCCGCTCAGGTTGAAATGATTGACAAAAAAGCCGAGGAATATTCCTGCCCGTGTCTTACGACATCGCAGGTTATTCTTGCCGGTAAAATAATGAAGGCGGTTGCTTTGTATCTCGGAAAGACCGCCGATGCTGAAATATACGAAAATGATATATCCGTTTCGACACAGGCGCTTAATAATTTTGCCTGGGATGAGGAAAGCGGATATTACGGCTATACGTTATATGACAAGGATAAAGACAAGCCGTATATTATGAAGACCTCGGACGGTGAAAACTGGGATAAGGGCTTTGACGGCGTTTATCCGTTTATTGCCGGAGCAGCTCCTGCGCAGAGAAACGCTCGGCTTATCTCACACATCAAAAATCCGGAAGAAATGTGGTCCGCCGCCGGAATCAGCGCGGTTGATATGAGCGCTTCCTATTATTTTGATGACGGATACTGGAACGGAAATGTCTGGATGAGTCATCAGTGGTTTACCTGGAAGGCAATGCTTGATAACGGCGAGAGCGATTTTGCTTTTGCGATTGCAGGGCGCGCGCTCGATATGTGGAAAGAGGAAACGGATTTTTCCTACGGCACTTATGAGTGCTTCGGAATCAAAACGAGGCGCGGCGGCTGGTTTCATAATTTCGGAGGGCTGTCCGCTCCGATCTGCATCTGGGCAAACGCTTACTATAAACCCGGAACTGTGACCACAGGTTTTGACGTCTGGACAGATTATCAGAAGTCAGACGGCAAAAGCGCTGAGATTTCTTTCAGATATTACGGCAACAAGAGCAGATACACCGTGATAGTAACGCTTGAGGAAGGCGGCAGTTATTCGGTAACTCTCGACGGTAAGGAAATCCCGTTCAATAAAAGAACCGCCGGGGCGATTGAAATCACGCTCGACGGTAATGTAAAACAAGGAATATTATCGGTAAAGGGATGAAACTATGGCAAAGTATCTGATAGTTAATGCCGACGATTTCGGGATGTGCAACGCGGCAAACGAAGCAGTGTTTGAACTTTTTAAAATCGGCACGCTCCGTTCGTCAACAATTATGATGCCCTGTCCCGCGGCAAAGGATGCGGTCGATTTCTCTGTTGAACATCCGGAATACGCGATAGGAATCCATACCACCCTGACTTCCGAGTGGAAAACATACAGATGGAAGCCACTCACCGATTCCCCTTCACTGCTTGATGAAGAGGGCTTTATGTGGCACGAAACCGAAATGGTTGAAAAGAACGCTTCGTATGAAGATATTGAGAGAGAGGTCAGAGCGCAGATTGACCTTGCCCACAGTATGGGAATGAAGCCGTCGCATATTGATAATCACATGGGCACCCTTTACGGAAACAGGACAGGAAGATTCGGACTTTTGAAACTCGCTTATAAAATCTGCGGCTCTTACGGCTACGCTTACAGAATGTTTGTAAAGGCGGATAAAAAACTTGGAATTGACGGTGTTCCGATGATTGCACTTAAAGCGGCTGCGGCTCTTTCAAGGCACTGGGCAAAAAAATATAGGGTCATAACTCCCGACTATCTTCTTTTCCCGGACTGGGGAGCGGAGAATCTCAAAACCTGTGAAAACTATGAAACCTACCGTGAAATAATTCTGAATATCTGGATTAATATACCCGACGGTGTTACCGAAACATTTGTGCATCCCGCTCTTGAAACCGATGAACTTAAAAGCATTACCGGGAGCTGGCGGCACAGAGTCTGGGAATATATGCTTTTCAAAGACCCCTATACCGAAAAATTCCTGAACAGTCACGGCGTAACCCTTATCAGTTACAGAGACCTTATCAGAATGTCCGGAGGTAAGAATGTATAAAAACATAATTCTTATCGGTATGCCGGGATGCGGAAAAAGCACCTGCGGCGTTCTTGCCGCGAAGGCGCTCTGCAAGTCTTTTATTGATACCGACCTGCTGATACAGGAAAAAGAAAAAATGCGTCTTCAGGATATAATCGAAAAGCAGGGAAACGAATATTTTGAAAAGACAGAGGAAAACGTTTTGCTTTCCGTTAAGGAACAGAACAGCATTATAGCGACAGGGGGCAGCGCTGTTTACTCGGATAAAGCGATGAATTATCTGCGCAAAAACGGGACTGTCGTTTACCTTAAAATCGGCTACGAAGAAATGTTAGGACGCATCAGTAATATGAAAACCCGCGGCATTCTTCTCAGAAACGGCGAAACAATCGAACAGATGTTTCACTCCAGAGAATCCCTTTACGAGAAATACGCCGATGTAATAATCGACTGCTCCGGTAAAATAGAGGACACAGTTGAGAAAATCTGCGAAATATAAAACACGAAAAAACCGGTACCGTTTCTTCACACGGTACCGGTAAAACTTTTGGGTGTTACTGTCTCCATAATATCACTGTCTTTCTGATAGTTTTTACGGATTCTGTAAACTGTACATTGGAATCACAATCTTTCAATGTATTTTTTATTACACCGGATATCGGAAATTACGTTATCCTTATTCCGGTTTTTCACTATTCTGTTTTATCTGTTCGCCCGCAGTTCGCTTCCTTTGCTCCGTTGAGCACTCCGGTCTGCGGGTTACGCATTGTCGGCTTTTACGGAAGTCTGTGAACTGCGAGCGATCTGATTGTCTGGAACATAGGAAATCGCCGCCTTTCTTTTCTTCTTTTTTATGTTATCAGGAATCTTTGTTCCTGTTTTCATCTATAATATAGCACCTGTTGTGCAATTTGTCAAGATGTTTTTCACAAAAAGTTTAAAAAATCGTAAAGTTGTACAAGAGTACAAAATTGTACCGCAGTATGTCAAAACAGTACACAGGCGCCGAAATATATAACTGTTGAAAAATTATTATAAAGGTGTTAGAATACTAACTGAAGTGAATTGACGGAGTTTGCGGTATGAACAGAAAGAACATTGTTTTTTATTTCAGCGATCAGCAGAGATGGGATACCGTCAATGACACGCTGACGCCGAACCTTATGAAACTTGCCCGCGAGGGTGTTAAATTCAATAACAATTTCACCTGTCAGCCGGTATGCGGCCCGGCAAGAGCGTGTATTCAGACAGGCAGATACGCTTCGCGTTGCGGCTGCTTCCGAAACGGAATTCCGCTTCCGAATAATATCAGGACGCTTGCGGATTATTTCAATGAGGCGGGTTATCAGACGGCTTATATAGGTAAATGGCATCTCGCGTCGGGTAAAGGTTATCACTTCGGGAAAACCGCCGTTCCGAAAGAAAGGCAGGGCGGTTACAGCTATTGGAGAGCCGCCGATATTCTGGAATTTACCTCTCACGGTTATGACGGTTATATATTTGACGAAGAAGGAAACAAGCTTGATTTCAAGGGCTACCGCGCCGATTGCATCAATGATTTCGCGCTTGAATTTCTTGATAAAAGAGATACTTCAAAACCGTTTTTTATGTTTGTAAGTCAGCTTGAGCCACACCATCAGAATGACAGGCGCAGGTATGAGGGATATCGTGAAACGGTCGAGAAATTCCGCGATTACCCAATACCACCCGACCTTAGTTTTCTTGACGGCGATTATGATGAAATGTATCCCGACTATCTTTCCGCTGTCAACAGACTTGATTATAATGTCGGGCGTCTGACAGACAAACTGAAGTCCCTCGGAATTTATGACGATACGATTATAGTTTATACTTCGGACCACGGCTCGCATTTCAGAACGCGGAACGCTGAATACAAGCGTTCCTGTCACGACAGCTGTACTCATACGCCTCTGATAATCAGAGGAGGAGCGTTTGAAGGCGGCAAAACCGAAACAACGCTTACCTCGCTGATTGATAT
>JAFWRV010000463.1 GCA_017519685.1 Clostridia bacterium | reverse complement strand
GGTTTGCGCCGTACAGGTAAAACCACTCTGCTGTTCCAGACAATCAATCGAATGGACAGTCAAACCAGAAGCAAAACCTTTTATATAAAAGCTCAGAGAGGGCAAACAATGTCATCCTTGTATAAGGACCTTAATCGACTTTCTGAAATGAACTACAAATACGCATTTATTGATGAAATCACGTTCATTGATGATTTTATTGATACGGCTGCAGTTCTGCCGGATTTATTTGCTTCCATGGGCATGAAAATCGTAATATCGGGAACTGATTCGCTTGGATTATGGCTTGCTTCAAAAAACGAGTTATATGACAGAACATTTACAATTCATACTACCTGGATATCCTTTGCGGAGCACGCACGGTTGCTTCATACCAATGATGTTGATGACTATATACGATTCGGAGGTACGCTGAGAGCCGGCGAATATAACTTTGATGATCCTGAATTACAGGATGAATCGGTATCGTTCCGCGATGATGAAAGCACGCGCAGATACATAGATACTGCAATTTGCCGCAATATCCAACACAGTTTGAAATGCTACGAAAGCGGAAGCCGTTTTATGCATCTTCAGGAACTGTACGAGGCTGACGAATTGACAAACGCGATTAACCGGATTATAGAGGATATGAATCATCGATTTGTTTTATCGGTCCTGACTGATGATTTCAGTTCTGATGATTTCTCTCTTGCGAAGAAAAACCTGACAAAAGAGAAAGAACCTTCTCTGAGAAGCGATGCATTAAATATAGTAAACCGCGAAGAAATCACGCAGCGCCTGATGGAAATACTTAAAATCAAGAATAAAAGTGAAACGGAAATCGAGTTGCTGCCTGTTCATATTAAAGAGATAAAGGCCTATCTTGAAGCGCTCGACCTTGTTGAGGAGATTCCGGTCAGATACGCATACAGCGTTGAAAATGACAGAGAGGAAATTGCAATTACCCAGCCGGGCATGCGTTACAGTCAGGCGGAAGCGCTGGTTTGGTCGCTGAAAAAAGACAGGCTTTTTGAGGGCTTACCGGAAAAAGAGAAGAACTATGTTACAGATAAGATTCTCGATGAAGTCAAAGGCAGAATGCTTGAAGAAATAGTTTTGTCTGAAACAAAAAAAGCACTTTCACCCAAGGAATATGATGTATTCAAATATCAGTTTGTCGGCGGTGAGATAGACATGGTTGTTTATGACAAAGAAGCCGACTCTTGCCGTCTTTTTGAAATAAAACATTCAAAAAAAGCTATCAAGGATCAGTGCCGTCATTTACTCAATGAAGAGGAATGCAAGAACATTGAGAGGCTTTACGGAAAGATTTCCGAAAGAAATGTTATATATAACGGCAAAGAGCTTGAGGCAGAGTGGGGAGTAAAGTATTTAAACGCTTCGGATTATCTTATAAGCTTAAACTGAATAAAACGGATATAAAAAGTCAGCGGCCCTCAAATGAGAGCCGCTGCTGATATTTAAGATATCGAACTGTTTGAATTTATATCAAGAGTGGCTGTTTCAAGCATATTTTTACCGATACTGTATCGAGGTTTTAGTACCGTTTCCCGCTCAGTTTTTTACAGCCTGTGATTTCCTCATCCGAATGATTTCCATTGGATGAAAGTACAATTCAGATTGTCATACTCATAACACGCATTAACTTTCGGGTTTCTTTCAAGTGCGATATTCTTACACTCCGCGTATGTCAACACCATTTCCACCTTTCTTATGTTATTATCTTTATTTATTTAATCATCATATGTCCAGTTCTCCTGCGGCAGAGACTCAACAAGCTTGGCTCTCGCTTTTGCCTGGCCGTCGATTGCGCCCTGCAGGCTCTTTTTATACATCACCTGACCACCGGCAACCATATCATAGAGATAGGTCTCAGCCTTCTGGAAGCAGATCAGCGCATTCATCGGATTTTCGTCTGTTCCATATCCGTTGAGAAAAGCGTTGCCTACACGCAGAAAAACAGGTCCCGCACATGCTGGCGCAGCCTCATCGGTCATAGTGTCAAGGCAGCGGGTGAAAATGTGGAACGCTTCAACAGGATTCTTCTCAACATAGTAACCGTTCATATACATATCGCCGATTTTGTAGAGGGAAATTATGTGGCCGTCAAACGCTCCGAGAGCGAAATAGTGAAATGCCTTCTCATAATCAACGGGCATATTTCTGCCGTAGTAGTAGCAGTAACCGAGGTTTTCCTGGGCCTGTCTGCTGCCTTTTTCGGCGGCGAGTTTGTAGTATTCGACTGCCTTTTCAAAGCTTTGCTCAAATCCTCTTGAGCCATCATAATACACGGCACCGAGATCGTTCATAGCATCGGCATTGCCGTTTTCAAATGCATCATCAAAGAGTTCAATTATCAGGTCTCTTACTATTGAGGGCAGGGGCTCGGCTGTATCGCATGCATGAATAAGAGTGTTCGCAATTTCAAAGGGTGATGCTTCAAGGTCTGAATCTTCATCGATTAATTCAAAAAGATAGTTGTGTACCTCTGGAAGCACCTCAGCATCGAGAATGGTTAATGTTTCCTGAATGGTTGAATTAAGTTCTGTTTTGGTCATTTGAATATCTCCTTTTTCATTAATTTTCAGTTAAAAATCCGAACTTCACTTTGACATTTTACGCGGCTTACTGATTATAGCCTAACACAGCAAGTGTCCAAAAAAACTCTCTCGTTTATATTTTTTGCAAAAGTAAATGCAACTTTGACAAGATTATACATAACATTTTTATTCTTGTGGTCGCCCAGAAGGCGACAAAAAATTTTTTCAAAAATCTCTTGACAATGGATTTTGATTGTGATATATTGTTAGCGTAACGAGCTGTTACATATAGATTAGAGGTGTTTTTATGAGAAGTAAGAACCCTGCACTAAAAGAAAAAATCATAGATTATATCAACACGTTTTATCGGGAGCAGCATCGTTCACCCTCTTTCCAGGAGATAGGTGATTATTGCGGAACCAGCAAGGTTCAGGCTTATCGTTATGTTCTGACAAATTACAATAAACCCTGTTAAAATATGGAAACAAATTTGCTTTTTGTTTTTGAAAGTACTAAATCCGCTAAAGAAAGAAAAATTGGACTCTACGTCTGATTTTGTATTTTCGATGTTTTCTGTATTTGGTATTATATTTTGCACAAGATGTTTTTTATTATTTATTTGATTTTCTGGTTCTTGATATGGTGTATAATTTTCGGGAG
>JAFWRV010000462.1 GCA_017519685.1 Clostridia bacterium | reverse complement strand
TTCATTCTTCCGCGTGACGAAGCAATAAAGCTTATGCATGACCGTCACGAGAAATATAAGGAGGAGCACATCGGCGACCTTGACGAGAGCGAGCCGATAAGCTTCTATCAGCAGGGCGATTATATTGATATGTGCGTCGGTCCGCACATCACTTATACCAAGGCGCTCAAAGCGTTCAAAATCACTCAGCAGAGCGGCGCTTACTGGAGAAATGACTCAAATAACAAGATGCTCACCCGTATCAACGGCGTGGCGTTTGAAACTCAGGAAGAGCTCGACGCTTATGAGAAGATGATGGAAGAGGCGCGCGCCCGCGATCACCGCAAGATAGGCGCTGAGATGGGTCTCTTTATGACCGACGACCTTGTCGGCAGAGGATTGCCCATGTTCCTTTCAAAGGGCTACACCATCTGGCAGGAACTTGAGGAATATATCAAAGGCAAAGAGCGCAAGCTCGGCTATCAGCATGTTATGACTCCCTGTGTCGGAACTGTTCAGCTCTACGAAACCAGCGGACACTGGGCTCATTATAAAGACAATATGTTCCCGGCAATGGAGGTCGAGGGTGAAAGCTTCGTCCTGCGCCCGATGAACTGTCCTCATCATATGATGATTTACGCCAACAAGCCGCACAGTTACAGGGAACTGCCCATACGTATCGGCGAGATTGCGCACGACTTCAGGTTTGAGGCGAGCGGAACCCTCAAGGGTATTGAGCGCGGCCGCCATTTCTGCCAGAACGACGCTCATCTGTTTGTTACTCCCGATCAGATTAAAGACGAGGTCAGCCGCGTTGTCGATCTGATTTTCGATGTATATAAAGATTTCGGTATAACCGATTACCGCTGTGTGCTTTCACTCCGCGACCCCGAAGACAAGGTCAAGTATCATCCCGATGACGAGATGTGGGAGAATGCCGAATCAGCCCTGCGTGAGGTGCTGAATGAACTCGGTATAGATTACACCGAGGAAATCGGCGAAGCGGCTTTCTACGGCCCGAAGCTTGACGTCAACGTTCGTCCCGCGGTAGGCGCGGAATATACGCTTTCCACCTGTCAGCTTGACTTCTGCCTGCCCGCGAAGTTTAATCTTAAATACATTGACAAGGAAAACAATGAACTGACACCCGTTGTTCTTCACCGCGCCATTCTCGGCTCCCTTGACCGCTTTATGGCTTATCTGATTGAGGAAACCAAGGGCAAGTTCCCGGTCTGGCTCGCGCCCACACAGATTAAGGTGCTGCCCGTCAGCGAAAAGACACTTGATTACGCCCGCGATGTTTACAATGCTCTGATTGACCGTGATTTCCGCGCGGTACTTGATGACCGTAACGAAAAGATCGGTTACAAAATCCGCGAAGCGCAGCAGGTTGACCGCGCGCCTTATATGCTGATTATAGGCGCAAAGGAAGCGGAAGAAAACAATATCAGCGTCAGAAGCCGTGACACGGGCGAAACCGAAGTTATGTCGCTTGACGCCTTTATCGAAAAGGTCGCAGAGGAAATCAGCTCCCGTAAAAGATAAAAGCAGCTGTAAATTGCTTTTTTCCGGAACAGATTTTTAAAACAGAATTTATTATTATTGACAGCCGCATGGAGTTTGCTCTGTGCGGCTTGACTTTATTTATTTTTATTGATATAATAAAACACAACAAATTGTGTATCGATTGCAAAACAGACAGTATATATTGATAAACTATTATTGCGGAAATAGATTAAAGGACTCTTAAATCTTTAATTCGGGAGAATCTGTATGGAGAGTTTTTACAAGGTCAGGGATTTCAACTCGGTCAGGGATATAATCGATATGAGCGCCGATTTATATGCCGGCAGGACCGCTTTTGAAATCAAAAGAAATGATAAACACTTTGATATTACCTACGCGCAGTACAGAGAAGACATTAACGCTTTGAGCACGGCTTTGCTTAAAGCGGGTCATAACGATCTCAGGGTTGCCGTAATCTCCGATAACTGCTATGAATACTGCCTTACTTATATTTCAACAATCTGCTCCGACGGAGTTATCGTTCCCGTTGACAAGGAGCTTATGCCGGAGGATATTTATAATATCCTTAAAGTATCCGAGGCAAAATATCTGTTCTGCGATTCAAAGCATCTTAAAAATCTTGATATCGCGAAACTCGGCGGATTAAAAATAATAGTCATTTCACAGGGCGAGCCCGTCGAGCCGGGAACCGTGTCGTTTGATGACCTGATAGAAATCGGCAGAGTACTTATTGCCGACGGCAAGCCTCTTTATAAAGATGTTGTTCAGGATACCGATAAAATGTGCACGCTGCTTTTCACTTCCGGAACGACAGGCATTTCAAAGGGCGTTATGCTTTGCCAGAGAAACTTTGTGTTTGAAGTCAAGGCGGCAATGGGAGTGCTTAAAATTTATCCCGAGGATTGCGGCATTTCCCTGCTTCCGTTTCATCATACATTTGAGAGCTCGATTATCCTGTTCTTTGCCCCTTACTGCGGCGCAAAGGTTACTTTCTGCGAAGGATTCAAATATGTTCTGCGCAATATGAAGGAGTTTAATCCTTCAATATTTGTTGCCGTTCCTCTTGTCCTTGAAACTGTTCACAAGAGAATAATGAAAGAGATAAAGAAGAAAAAGAACGGCGAAACGATGTTTAAAATCGGCAGGGCTCTCTGCAAGGCTGCAAGTAAAGTTCATATCGACCTTAAAAAAGTATTTTTCCGTGAAATTCAGGAAACATTCGGCGGCAATATGAGGATGATTATCTGCGGCGGCGCGGCGCTTGACCCTCAGATTATCAAGGATTTTGACGCGTTCGGCATCCAGGTTGTTTACGGTTACGGGCTGACTGAATGTGCGCCTCTTGCAATCATCAATCACGACAGATGCAGGACAACCGATTCAATCGGAGAGCCGCTCCCCGGAGTCGATACCAAAATCATCAATAAGGATGAAAACGGAATCGGAGAAATCTGCGTTCGCGGCGGTATGGTTATGCTCGGTTATTATAACAATCCCGAAGCCACCGCCGAGGTTATGGATAATGAAGGATTTCTGCATACCGGCGATCTCGGTTTTGTTGATGCTAAAGGGCATTATCACATAACCGGGCGCTGTAAAAATGTTATTGTCACTTCAAACGGCAAAAACATTTTCCCCGAGGAAATCGAATACCATCTTGACAGCGAACCCGTTATCTCTTCCTCGCTCGTTGAGGGCAAGGAAAACAGACACGGTGAATTGGAAGTCTGCGCCCAGATACTGCCCGATCTTGAAGAAATTCTTGAGATTTTCGGCAATACCGACACCGACACGGTTTATAACGCCGTAAAAGATGCTGTCGGAAGAGCGAATTCAAAGGTCGCGGGATATAAGAGAATAAGACATTTTACTGTCAGGGAAGAAGATTTTGAAAGAACTACCGCCCAGAAAATAAAGAGAGTATAATCCGACGGTGTTTATATGGAGGAGAATATATGAGTAAAAACTTATCGGCAATTCAGACAATCTCAAAAGTATGCAATGTGCTGTGCAAAATTGTTTTCGTATTCAGCATAGTGATTACGGTGCTGTCCGCGATAGGCATAGTCAGTCTTGCAGTGGGAGAGGACTCTGTTCTTAAAATCGGCGGGGTAAACATCCGCGGCTTTGTTGAACAGAATGCGGAAATTTCCAAAAATGAAATGTATGCCGAAATGATAAAGGGCGTGGCAATGGGCTTATGCTATACCGTTCTTTCCCGCGTTGCGGGCAATTATTTCAGCAACGAGCTCAAAGCCGGCACGCCGTTTACAAATGAAGGCGCGAAAGAAATGCTCCGTCTCGGAATCCTTACCGCCTGTCTGCCTGTTGCCGTTTCAATAGCTTATGCCATTGTCTGCTCGGTATTGGAAAAAACCATAGGTGAAATAAACGCGCCTGACGGCTTTGGCTTTGACAGCATAACCGCCGGTATTTCTCTGATTGTTATGAGCATGA
>JAFWRV010000461.1 GCA_017519685.1 Clostridia bacterium | reverse complement strand
TATGAGGATAATAATCAACCGGATATTCCGAGTGAATGCGTTCCCACTCAGCGGCGACATCGGGAATAAGCTCTTCGTAATCACGGTTGCAGTCCGTGAAATGGGCAAACTGATAATGCGTCACGGAATCGAAGCCGAGCAGCTTCACGAAATCGCGCGCCGAGCCTTCATGGCCGGAGTCAACGCCGCTGACATTCATCGCGTGCTCGCTGTAAACGACCATCTGAAGATGCAAGTCGGGAAATCCTGCTTCCCTGACCTTCTGACGGAAGCTTTCCAGCGCCTCTCTCGTTTTTTCAATTCCGCCGAGTCCGCGCGTCAGATTCATGACTTCGTAAATCATAAATACCGGGCAGCCGTTGATTTTATAATAATTCGGCCGCTTGAAATATTTTTCGATAACGCGGTTTACCACCCGGTCAAATTCATCCCGCGGCTGAGAGCCGAGCCAGATTATTTCTTCGAGGGCGGACTGCCGTTTATCCCAGGTGTAGTTCGCGTCGTGATTCGCCCACATAAGATAAAACTGCATATCCTCATTGTTCGGAGCGCCGAGGAAACCGTCGTCAAGGCACTGCTCCAGAAACGGTCTGCGGTCATACCAGTACCAGTCGTAAATGAAAACATTTACTCCGTGTTTGAGCGCCTCTTTAATCTGAAACTCCATAACTGACGGATCCGCTTCGTCAACAGTTCCCCACAGCGGCTTGCGGGGGAGGATTTCCCCTTCCGCGTGCGGCTCTGCGCTGATTACGGTCTGCCACTCTCCGATACCCTGCTCCCAGAACTGACGGGCGCGCGGCTCCTTTCCCGTGTATGAAGGCCAGATATATGCGGCGACATCGTATTTTTTCATATTATTTCTCCCTGAATTCAATGAGATTTGATTAAATGCTTGCAGATTTATTTTAACATCTGCCGGACGAACTATCAATACTTTTTAAATATTGAAATCAATTTTTATCTGAAAACGAATCCCCGCCGGCTGTCACCGGCGGGGACGCTTTATTGACCTCTGCTGTCTTGAATCTGTTTCTTGTTATCTTAAATCTTTCTTCATTCTCACGCATTCAAATGTGCCGTTCAGGAAACTGCCGTCACCTTCCGGAGCATAGCCGGATTTGAGGTAAAAGCCGACGGCTTCTGTCCTGCTTTCAATCTCAATGACCTTATAGCCGAGTTCCGATATCCATTTCTCCGCTTCATCGACTGTCTTTGCACCGAGATGCCGTCCGCGGTATTCGGGCAGGACCACAACCCGACCGAGCATCACGCGGCTGCTGTCAAGCTCATAAAAGCGGCAGGTCGCGACCGGATATCCGTCGTCGAGCAGAACAATATATTTTGACGCTTCTCCGTCATGGATGTCAAATTCCTCGCGCAGCGGTATATGATACTGCCTGTTCATTCCCTGTATTCTGACAGAGTAAGCTCCGGCTCTTTTCCATTCCGTATCGGCGCGCAGGACCTCAATATTTTCAAGCATATTTCACCGTTTATCTCTTTTTATACATTATAAGCTCGGGATTTTTTCCGTCCTGCTCGTATGTGCAGACCAGGATAAAATCCATACAGGCAAGCACTCCGAAGCATATTTCCGGATTAATCTCAGACTCAAGCTGATTGCCGAGATATGTCGTCGCGTCATTCAGGAATTTCGCCTTCATTCCCGATGGCAGAGGGTATTCGAGGTTGACAAAGCTGCCGACGAGAGCGTTGAGGCTTTTAACCTCGGGCATTCCGTCAATTCCGAGCCCGTTTATTTCCTCAATAAG
>JAFWRV010000460.1 GCA_017519685.1 Clostridia bacterium | reverse complement strand
GCGAGAGCAGTCGGCACAAAGTTTTACAGACTCAATAAAAGCATCGCAAACGGAAGATATTTATTCGGCTACGAGCCCTGTGAGCCGACATATGAATTCAAAGCGTTCAAAGAACAGGGCGATGTAATCGGCGCATTCTTCGGCCATCAGCACGTTGAGGGATTCTCCGGCAAAGTGGACGGAATCGAGCTCGGATTCACTTACGGATGTGAAATGGCAAAGACAGGACCTTACGGATACCGTCTTATAACTCTTCACGAAGATGATATAACCGGTTACGATAACGAGCTTTACACTTATGAAGGAAAAGTAAGTCTCAATAACGCGCATTTCGAAAAGCAGATTGACGAACCATACCCTGTTTACGGCAACGTATTTCTTGAAGCGGCCGCGCGCATTAAAAACACAGCCTTTTCAGTTGTAAGTCTGCTGATTGATTTCTTCGCGTCACTGTAATACCTTAACTTGACAATAATGCTTATATGTAATAGTATATATTTCAGATTTATAAGAATGGGAGTTTTTATATGAATAATGTCAGAGAACTCTATGAGCATTGGCTTGCGAGCACAGTAAACGATGAGCAGACTCACGCCGAGCTCGAAAGCATTAAAGACAATGACGATGAAATACTTGACAGGTTTTACCGTAATCTTGAATTCGGCACAGCCGGATTAAGAGGCGTTCTCGGAGCCGGCACAAACAGAATGAACAAATATACTGTCGGTCAGGCAACCCAGGGACTTGCCGATTATCTCAACAGCAAGTATGACAGTCCGAGTGTTGCAATCGGTTATGACTCACGAATCAAATCCGATGAATTCTCAAAACTCAGCGCGTCAATACTCGCGGCAAACGGAGTTAAAGTTTACCTTTACAAACAGCTTATGCCGACACCGTTTGTTTCTTTCGCGGTTATGCGTCTTAAATGTCAAAGCGGTATCGTCATAACCGCAAGCCACAACCCGTCAAAGTACAATGGTTATAAATGCTATGACCCGGCAGGCTATCAGATGACTGAGGAGGCTGCCGCGGCAACCTATGAGTTCATTCAGAAAACAGATTTATTCACGGGAATCAAATGCGCGGACTATGAAGAATCCATTAAATCCGGTATGATTGAATTCATTTCTCAGGATATTATTGAAGAATATTACGCGCTGTGCCTTGAAAGACCGATTAACCCCGAGGTAATCAAGTCAAGCGATGTCAAAATAATCTATTCCCCGCTTAACGGAACAGGAAATATCCCCGTGAGAACGGTACTTGACAGAGCGGGATTCAAAAACATCAGAGTTGTCAAGGAGCAGGAGCTTCCGGACGGTAATTTCCCGACCTGTCCTTATCCCAATCCCGAAATTCAGCAGGTATTTGAATGCGGTCTTAAAATGACGGAAGAATTCAAAGCGGACCTGCTCATCGCTACCGACCCGGACTGTGACAGAGTCGGCACAGCGGTTCTGACAGACTGCGGATATAAGCTTCTCAGCGGTAACGATATCGGCGTTCTTCTCACAAACTATATTCTTTCCCAGAGAAAAGCGAAAGGCACCCTCCCCGCCGATCCGATTCTTGTCAGATCTTTTGTTTCAACAAAGCTTGTTGATAAAATCTGCGAAAAATACGGAGTTCGGCTCGTTGAAGTTCTTACCGGTTTCAAATATATCGGAGAACAGATAAACAATCTCAAGGATAAAAACGATTTCATTATGGGCTTCGAGGAAAGCTACGGCTATCTTATCGGCACCCACGCAAGAGATAAAGACGCTGTCGCCGCGTCACTTATGATATGCGAAATGACCGCATATTATAAACAGCATGGCAAAACCCTTGTTGATGTTCTCAATGAAATTTATGATGAATTCGGTTATTTCAGCTGCAAGCTGCTCAACTTCGTCTTTGAAGGCGCTGACGGTATGGCGGCAATGGCAAAAATCATGAAGGATACTGCCGAAAACCCGCCTGAAAAAATCGGCGATTACAATGTTATCGGCAGACTTAATTACAATACCCGTACCGCTGTCAATCTTCTGACCGGAGAAACAAGCGAAATCCCGCTTCCGAAATCAAATGTGCTTGCTTTCGCGCTCGAAAACGGAAATTACCTTATTATGAGACCGTCAGGAACAGAGCCGAAAATCAAGATTTATATTACGGGTATCGGTACAAATAAGGAAAACGCGGAAAAGATTGCCGACAGTATCGGCAACTCCATGAAATCTATTCTCGGTTTATAATGGTGGATTATTATGAAAAACAGAAAACTTATAATCAGAATAATTGCAATTTTTCTTTGCGCTTTGATGATATTGAGTGTTGTTACAATACTTCTCAATGTGCTTGCCGCAGGTCCGGGTGAGGTTGTCGAAACAGGCAGCAATCCG
>JAFWRV010000459.1 GCA_017519685.1 Clostridia bacterium | reverse complement strand
TTGCCGCGTTTATATTATTGGCTTCCATGTGCAGATGATATCCTTGAGCATTACCAGTATTGCCAACATATCCAATTATATCACCTTTTTTTATCATATCATTTTGGTGAAATAAAGAATAGTTTTTCATATGTTGTAATAATACAATGTGAAAAAGATGCGAAAAAGTTACACAAATACTCAAATTTTCAAAAATAATTTATGATTATTCAATTATCTTCCTTGATTCTGCTATCTTTATGATATCATTTAATGATATGCTATTAGAGTTATCAGCGGTAATAACATGTGAATAATTACCGGTTGACCATATCAACATTATAGAACGGTCTGTTAAACTGTAATAACCTACATTATTATTAATAATAATTTCATTGGTCGTCGCCTTATCAATATCAAATGAAAATTTGCTTCCTTCAGTTTTATAACTACTTATAAAAATATCTCCGTCATCACCAGTCAGGTGAATATGTTGTTTGTTCTTTCCGTTTTTTTCTGAGAAAACAGTATATCCTTTTGGAATGTAAGCATATTTTGCTATCAAAAAATCATCTTCATTATTTGTAATAAAAGAAATATCGGCATTACCCGCAAATCGGTCAATAATATAGTTTCTTATTGGCGAAAAGGCAAAAGCCGCGATAGATAGAATAATAAAAAGAATCGCCGCAATGATGATTGCCTGTATAACTTTCTTTGACCGATTATTAATGTTGCCATTCTGTATTCTTATTTTATACTGTGCTTTTCCAAGTTTCTTTAAATAATGTATTATTTTTTCGTTTGTTCTATTCAAAATATATACATCCGGCTTTGTTTCAGGAAAAGATAAATATGCTTCATCGCACTTTATTTTTGCCTCTTTGCAAGCCTTTATAAAAATATCATAATTTGTCATTGCTTTCCCTCTTTTTCTAGAATGTCAATCAATATTCTCCTGCCTCTGAATAGTCTCTGCCTAACATTAGTTTCGGTTATTCCGAGTGTTTCCGAGATTTCAGCAACAGCATATCCTTCCGCGTATTTCATCAGAATTGGCTCTCTGTATATTTCATCAAGAGAGCAAATCAACAAAACAAGATTATCATAGTCGCACTTTAAAAATACTTCGCTGCCGTCATCAGAGAATTCATTTTCATCTATTTCATAAAGCGATATATTATTGGATTCGTTGATGTTGTTGATTCTGATGGCACATCTTTTACATATGGTTATCAGATATGATTTTCTCTTTTCTTCCGATTCTATTCTTTTGAAATGTTCAAATGATTTTGTCAACTCATAAAATGTATCATGTACGCAATCCTGAATATATGATTTATCAAACAATTTATCACAAGCAACCTTCAGTAAATATGATTTATATTGAAGATAAATATTTGTAAATAAGTCCTTATCATCTGCGGATTCAAAAAACAGTAAAAACAACATATAAATTACACCTCCTCCATTTCCTGCATTGTAATAACATCGGAGAAAAATATGACTCTATATATATTATACACTTTTATCTCTGAAATGTTACATAAGATTATTAAAATGCACTCCTGTAATTAATATTATATACATTTAATTATCTGATTTTTAGACTCTCTGTTGTAAATAAAGCTTACTTCTGAGATTTTTCCCGATATGAACCATTAATTCCTGTAATACGGTCGATTTTGATTTCAGTGATAAAACAGATTGGATTTTTTGACAAAAGGGCTTTTTCCGCTGCGATTATTCACATTTGCCGGCCGACAATAAAAACTATATTATTAGATATTCACCCCTAAATATAGATGTCCGGAAACAAAAATTAACAAAATATAGACAGTTTTTGTATTTTTTTGTTGACATGATATTTAAAAAATGATATCATACTGGTGCATGCAAGATATTGCAAATTTTATGATTAAGAAGGTAAAAAAATGAAAAAGACGTTGGCTATTTTCTTCGCAGTGCTCTTTGCTCTTTCCTGCTTCTCCGTAATCGGTTTTGCAGGCGACGACCAGACCGTTAACCAGGATGTTGCCGTATTATTCCCGGATTACATCGAGCATCATGTTACCACTATCATTAAGTGTCCTTACTGCGGTAAGACCTGCGCGAACTCCGATGATTACGCAAAGCATCTCGAAACCTGCGACGGCTACAAACAGTATGTTGTTGCAGACTCAAAGAACGAATGCTACTGGTGCGGCAAGAAATTCACAAGTGAAAGAGCTTACAACCAGCACATGGCGGACCTCGTTGAAGCAAAAGACCACATCAAACAGTGCCCCTATTCAGGTGAAGACTATGTTGACGGCGGCTGCCAGGCAACATTCACCAAAAAAGCGGAATATGATGCTCACGTAAAGCAGTGCCCGCACGAAGGCGATTACACCACAATGGGTAAAATCAAGCACTATCTCAATGTTGCCAAAGATTTTATCATCAACGCTCTCAAGAACGCTGACTGGGGCGCAGTTCTCAGCTCAATCGGTTCACTCTTCAAAGCTCTCTTCGCAGGAGTAAAAATCGATCTGTAATCGACACAATTCAGCAATTACAAAAACCGGTGTGATTTAATCACGCCGGTTTTTCTTCACCCTTTCAGGATTATTATATAAATATTATTTGCTCAGAATCATTTGCTGTTTGCGTGATTGAATTTACTGCGGCAGAGTTTTTCCGAAGCCGTATTCAATCCCTCATCCGGATTTCTTTTAACTGCCGTAAAAATGCTGTACCCAGCAAAGCCCCTTTGACGGGTCCGCTTCCGCGGCAACTCCTATACCTATCTTCGTGTAAGCGGGATTCATTATGTTTTCATAATGTGTCGGCGATTCTTTCCACATCCGGCAGACTTCGGCGGGATCCGTCTGATACCAGCCGATGTTTTCGCCGGCTGTTCCGGTCGTATATCCGTTCTCAATGAACAGCGATGAGTAGCTTTTCGTGTTGGGTCTTGTGTGACTGTGCAAACCGGACCACGCGATTTCCTCGGCGCGGACATTTGCCTGCTCGGTAAGTTTATCGTCAAGCGTCAGCGGGGCAACGCCGCCCTCGGCTCTCATTGCATTGGTAAGACGGAGAACCTCCGTGATATAATCCCTGTATGTGTTTGTGTTTAAGCGCGCGGCGGGCAGAAGATCGTTGTAACACGCCGAATAAGCGGAGCGGTCATAATTCTCTTTTATTACTTCCTCTTTTGTTACGGTTTTCCTGCCATACTTATCCATCTCATAATAAACTTTTATTATACGATTAAGGACAACTCCGTATTTAAGGCGGGTAACGGAAGATATTAATTCGGTTCCAGTTTCTTTGCTTTCTTCCGGATTTTTCCCGTTATAGAAGTCTTCATACACCGGCGTCATACCGAATAAAGCTCTGAAAAAGGCAATCACTTTCGCAAAAAAGCCGGTATTGACGGTAACTGTGACGCTGTCTGTCGATTTTACGGTTTTGCCTGTTGAACTGTCCACGAGATTTGCGTAAATAATGTATTCGCTGTTGATTGCGGTGAATTCGCATTTGGTACCCTTAACTCCGTTGCTCCAGACAATCTCATATCCTTTTGGCGCGTCTTCCGCGGTATGAAAAATAACGGTGGAATTATAATACACATCCAAAGTCTTATGATAGTTTTTTATAGTTATTTCCGGGATTCCCGATTCATCTGCCTGCCCGGCCTTTTCTCTCGCGGCGGCAGCCGATAAAACAAGGTCCTTGAAACCTGCTTTAACGCCGCCGGTAAAGAATCCCGCCGTCATCATCAGACAGACAGCCGCGGCAATTATTCTCTTCAGAATTTTCATATTTGAACCTCCCGTGAAATTTTTATATATTTATATCATTTCCGCCGAAAATAATCAATACGCAGCGGAAATTTTGAGAACCGTTAAAAATCCGCGCAATTCGTAAGCGGAAAAACAAAGGGAATTATCGGCGTTTCCGCTTTTTTTATTTTATATGCAACAAAATTATATTTTTAAAACACTGATATACGGTCAGGATATATTATTATATGAACAAACTTTAAAATATGAGCCGTAACCGGCATATTTTGTGGTATTCACTTGACTTTTTCACAATATATATGGTAATATGTCAAGGATTGATACGCAGGGTTAGTATATCGGTAATACGGACGCTTCCCAAGCCTCAGCGGCGGGTTCGACTCCCGTACCCTGCTCCAGCAAAGAAATCTCTTTTTCGAAAGAGATTTCTTTGAATGTTTGCGGAAAACGCTTATTCTGAAACAACTCATTGATTCGGAGGGTAAACATTGAAGCCTTTTTATGAAGTGAGAGATTTCAATAACATCCGTGAAATGATTGACCAGAGCGTTAAGCTCTTCGGCAACCGTTACGCGTTTGAAATCAAGCATAATGATGAATTCAAATACATAACCTATAAAGAATATGATAAGAAAATCAGCGGTTTCTCAACCGCCATTATCGATGCCGGGCTGGAAAACTGTCAGATCGCGATCTGCGCCGACAACTGCTTCGAGTATTGTCTGACTTACCTTTCAACTATCTGCGCCGGAGCGACGGTGGTTCCGATTGACAAAGAACTTCACGAGGATGATATCGCAAACATTATTGAAGTTTCCGAATCAAAAATGCTTGTCTGCGATACGCGTTTCCTCAGCAGAGTTGATATCGGCAGATTCAGCAATGTCAGGATTCTTTGCATACATAAACCGGAAGACTGCGTGTTTGACGTTGAATCCTTTGAGGAATTTGTTGAGCGCGGCATCCGGATGAATGAAGAGGGCAAAACGCTCTACCGCAATGTTATTCAGGACGTTGACAAAATGTGCACCCTCCTCTTCACTTCGGGCACAACCGGTTCGTCAAAAGGCGTTATGCTCTGCCAGCGTAACTATATCTTTGAAATCAAAGCGGCAATGGGGGTGCTCAAGATTCATCCCGAGGATTGCGGTATCTCGCTCCTTCCGCTTCACCACACATTTGAAAGTTCAATAATCGTCTTCTTCGCCGTTTACTGCGGAGCTAAGGTTACTTTCTGCGAGGGATTCAAATATGTTCTTCGCAATATGAAGGATTTCAATCCCACTGTTTTCGTCGCTGTTCCGCTTATCCTTGAAACCGTTCACAAAAGAATACTCAAGGAAATAGAAAAGAAGAAATTCGGCAAAACAAAATTCAAAATAGGAAAAGCCCTCTGCAAGGGCGCTTCCAGACTTAATATAGATCTCAAGAAAGTCATATTCAAAGAAATCCAGGAAACATTCGGAGGCCACATGCGGCTCATAATCTGCGGCGGCGCGCCCATCAATCCGCAGATAATAAAGGACTTTGACTCATTCGGTATTCAGGTCCTCTTCGGCTACGGGCTCACGGAATGCGCTCCGCTTGTTATGATTAACCACGACAGACTGCGTACCACCGACTCGGTCGGTCAGCCGCTTCCGGGTTCCGAAGCGAAAATCCTCAATCCCGACGAAAACGGTATCGGCGAGCTCTGCACCAGGGGCGGTATGGTAATGCTCGGTTATTACAAGAACCCCGAAGCTACCGCCGAGGTGCTTGACAGCGACGGCTGGTTCCACACAGGCGACCTTGCGTTCGTTGACAAACGCGGATGCTATCATATAACGGGCAGATGCAAGAATGTCATCGTAACCAACAACGGCAAGAATATTTATCCCGAGGAACTTGAATATCACCTTGACCTGAGCGATTTTGTTGAAAGCTGTATGGTTGAGGGTCTTGAAGACGGCAGAGGCGATATCATGGTTCACGCCCAGATTCATCCCAACAAGGAGGAAATCAAAGGATTCCTCGATAAGGACCCGACTTCGGATGAAATCAGGGCAATCATCAAGCGTGTTGTCGATGAGGTCAACAATGTTGTTCCCGGATTCAAGAGAATAAAGAGTTTCAGCGTGCGCGACAGTGAATTTGAACTGACCACCACCAAAAAAATAAAGCGCGGCAACGCCTCAAACAAAACAAATAAAAACGCAAGTTGAATATACAAAAAACCGCTTTGAAATTCAAAGCGGTTTTTTCATTGCTTTTATTGAATTATTCTCCGGACTGAATTCCGGAGTCCCCGTCAACCCGGTCGGGAGTCTCCTCAAAAGTAATTTCCTGAGAAGGAATTTCCTGTTCGGGCTCTTCCGGCGTTTTCTCATCTGTTTCCGCCTGAGGAACTTCATCGTCCTGCGTCTGCGCCGGGTCTTCGCCGGCGGTTTCCGGATAAGATGCTGAATCCGTGAACATTTCCTGCCCGCCCGTAAGCTCGTTCATATCAATCTCGCTTAAATCAATGTCGAGATTTTCAGCCGCGGCGGCTAACCTCGCCCTTTCCATCGCGGCAAGGAATTCTTCGTGGTCCGCCTGCGCCTTTTCGCATTTTTCTTTATACTTTCTGTCCCAGACAGGACGCTTTTTCTTGAAGAACAGAGCGACAATCAGGAGAATAAGAAGGGTGGCGCATGATATTGCGGCTCCTTCGAGCAGGCCGCGCTGCCTGAATGAAATCTCCACGCTGTGCACGCCGTGAGGCATATTGAAGCAGAGATAAGCGTCGCCGAGCGCGATATAGTCATCTTCCTTTATCTCTTTGCCGTCGATTTTAACGGTCCAGCCCTTGTCGTAAGGAATTGACGTGAATGTTATGCAGTCTTTTCCGGCGCTGACCGTTCCCGTGATT
>JAFWRV010000458.1 GCA_017519685.1 Clostridia bacterium | reverse complement strand
TTCCGTTCTGTGACGGCAGCAATCTCAGGTTCAGAGTTATCGACTCGCTTGACTGCCTTTCGGTTGACAAACGCGGAATACCGACAGCAAAAAGCGGATGTCCGTATCTTACGGATTTCAGTTCTTCGCTTTGCATAGTTCCTGCTCTGACTGTTGACAGAACGGGTACCGTATCGGTTACGGCGGAGGTTACTATGACAGGTTTCTGGCGGAAAACACCGAAACCGAGGCCGTCGCGGTCTGCTACGGAGATTCGGTCTGCAACTGTCTGCCGACTGACAAATGGGATGTACCCGTAAATACAATTATTACCGAAGGAGGTGCCGTTCATGCCTGAAAACGGGGATAAAAACAAGAAGCCGTTCAAGGTGACAATTTCGGATGAAGACTATCTCGGCGATATTGATTTCAATACGAATACACGCGGACCCGAGATAACCGATGTCAAGATTCAGAAACCGAAGTTTGAGGTTCATATTGATGATGACGACGATCTGCTGACTTTTGAGCCCGACGATTTTTCACCTGAATACAAGGGCGAAATATATTTTTCCGGAGCAAAGCCGATAAGAAATCAGAGCGTTCCCCAGCCCGTTGCCGAGCCTAAGAAAAAGAAGAAAAAGAAAAAAGGCGGATACGGCGCGCTCAGCATCTTTCTTATAGTTATGATTCTTATGACAAGCGGACTTTCGGTTTTCGGAATAAGCTGCATAAACGATGTGCTTGCCTTCAACAGAGGAGAGGATTCGGTCAATGTCACCGTGCCTCTTGACGCCGATACCGATCAGATTATAGATATTCTTGCCGACGCCGGTCTTGTAAAACAGCCGTTCTTCTGCAAGATGTACTGTAAACTCGTATCAACGCTCCTGAGCAAAAAGGAACCCGTTTATCTCAGCGGCGTTTACAATGTTGAGAAAAACCTCGGTCTTGAGGGATATCTCTCCAAATTCCGCGAAACCCAGGTCGGCAAGGATACCGTTATGGTGTCCATTCCCGAGGGCTGGACTATTTATCAGATTATCGACCGTCTTGATAAATTCGGCGTCTGCAGCAAATCAAAGATGCTGTCTTCAATCAAGGGAACTACATTTGAGTACGATTTCGTTGAATCAATAGCCGATGACAGCACAAGAACATTCAAGCTTGAGGGATATCTTTATCCCAATACATACGAGTTTTATGTTGACGGCGACGCAAACAGCGTTCTGCGTAAGTTCCTTGACGAATGGAAAAAACAGTGGACCGATGATTACCAGAAACGCGCCGATGAACTCGGATATACCAAAGACGAGATTATGATTATCGCCTCCATCATTCAACGCGAGGCGGCCGACACGGAACAGATGGCCGATATTTCTTCCGTAATTCATAACAGACTGAGACACGCAGCTTCGTGGCCGACAATCAACTGCGACTCAACCGAAACCTATATCACAAAATATATCAAGCCGAATGTTTCAACTTCTCTCGCGACTTATTACGCCACAAACTATAACACTTATGATACACTCGGGCTTCCTCCCGGACCGATATGCAATCCGGGTGACGCGGCAATAAAGGCGGCGCTTTATCCCAACAACACGGGATACTACTTCTTCCGCCACGACAATAAAGGCAATATTTATCTTGCCCGTACGCAGAGTGAGCACGACGCTAACGCGAATAAAGTGCTCCACGCAAATAACCAGAACTGAGGTCAGTACCGATGAATTCTTATCCTTTGCCCGAACTGCTTGCGCCCGCAGGCGATGAGGAGCGTCTTCGCGCTGCAATTGAATACGGAGCCGACGCGGTTTATCTCGGAGCCGACAGATTCGGTATGAGGACCGCCGCGGCGCATTTCGGAGACGACTCGCTTAAAGCCGCCTGTGATTACGCTCGCAGACACTCGGTGAAGGTTTATCTTACCTGCAACACCGTTCCGAGAAATAACGAAATTGACGAGCTTCCGTCTTTTCTCGCTTTTGCTCAGGATTGCGGAGTGGACGCTTTTATCATAACCGATATCGGCGTTCTGCTTGAAGCAAAGAAGCACGCCCCGAAGGTTGACATTCACATTTCCACTCAGGCGGGTATCACAAATTACGCGAGCGCAAAGGCGTTTTTCGATATGGGGGCAACCCGTATCGTAACGGCAAGGGAGCTGTCGCTTTCCGAAATAGCGGAAATAAGAGACAAATGCCCGCCGGAACTTGAAATAGAATCTTTCGTTCACGGCGCAATGTGCGTGTCTTTCAGCGGCAGATGCCTGCTGTCAAACTATATGACCGGCAGGGATTCAAACAGAGGCGACTGCGCGCAGCCGTGCAGATGGAATTACGCGCTGACCGAAGAAAAACGGCCCGGAGAATATTTTCCCGTTGAGCAGGACGGAACGGGAACTTACATTATGAATTCCCGCGATATGTGTATGATTGACCATATTGCCGATTTGTATCACGCGGGTATCAACTCCTTCAAAATCGAGGGCAGGGCAAAATCCGCTTACTATACAGCGGTAACTGTCAACGCTTACAGATGCGCGCTTGACGCTTTCAGGGAGAGCGGCTTCGATCCTGATTTCAGACCCGAAAAATGGATATCCGACGAGCTTCTCCGCGTCAGCAACCGCGAATACTGCACCGGGTTTTATTACACCTCGCCGCTTGACGACGCGCAGATTTATTATAAAGGCGGCTATGTCAGGACCTGGGAGGTCGCCGCGGTAGCCGATGAATATAAAGACGGCGTTCTTTACGCGACTCAGAGAAACAGATTCTTTGAGGGTGAAGAACTTGAGGTTATGTCCGCCGGTAAAAAACCGTTCACCGTTAAAGTTACCGGCCTTCGTAATGCAGACGGGGAACCGGTTGACAACGCTCCCCATCCGATGATGAAACTTTCGTTCAATTGTCCCGTGCGGATAACGGAAGGTTCATATTTAAGAAGAATTAAAGATCCCGAAAACAGAAAGGAATCATTATGATAAATAAGTATTTGATGCCGGCAGTAGCCCTGAGAGGACTTGTCGTCTTCCCCGAGCAGCTGATACACTTTGATGTCGGCAGACCGAAATCGGTAGCGGCGGTAATGAACGCCTCCGACGGAGACCGCCTGATTTTCCTTGTTACCCAGAAAAACACATCCACAGAGCGCCCGACGGAAGACGATCTGTATAAAATCGGCGTAGTAGCCAAAATCGAGCAGGTTATCCGTGTTCCGGGGCAGAGCGGACTTGTGCATATTTCCGTCAAAGGAATGTACAGAGCCCGTATGATTTCATTCCGCGATAACGGAAAATTTACCGAGGGTGAAGCAGAGGCGGTCCGGATACCCGCGCTGAGAAAAAGCGATTATTCCTATGTCAAGGCGCTCGTCAGGGAAGCGAAAGAAGAGTTCGCGGCTTATGCCGAGGTTGCACCCCGTATGCCGGATGACATTTATACCGAAATAATGGATATGAAAGATCCGGGCAAACTTGCCGACTATATAGCCGGAAACGTTATGCTCGAGTATGAAGACAGACAGCGTATGCTCGAAACGGAAGACCCGATTGAACGTCTGCTCGATCTGAATGTTTTGCTCGCTCAGGAATCATATCTGCTGTCACTTGAAGCGGATATATCCGAAAAGGTTCAGGAAAAGATAGACAAAAATCAGCGCGAGTATTATCTTCAGGAGCAGATAAAGGCGATTTCCGAGGAACTCAACGGCTTTTCACAGGATGACGACATCCGCGTTTACAGAGAAAAGATCAACGCGATGAAGACCACGGAAGAAAACAAGCAGAAGCTTCTCAAAGAAGTTTCACGCCTTGAAAAGATGACGCCGAGCTCACCCGACGCGGCTGTATCAAGGAACTATATTGAAACCTGCATTGAGCTTCCGTGGGGAATTTATTCGGAAGAAATCAGTGATATCGGAAAATCCGCGGAAATACTTGAAAACGACCATTACGGACTTGAAGAAGTCAAGAAACGCATTCTTGAATATCTGGCAGTCGCGACTATCGCTCCCGATATCAAAGGCCAGATACTCTGCCTTGTGGGTCCTCCCGGAGTCGGCAAGACCTCGGTGGCAAAATCAATAGCGAGAGCGACCGGCAGGGAGTATGTGAGAATAGCGCTCGGAGGAGTCAAGGACGAAGCGGAAATCCGCGGACACAGGCGCACATATATCGGCTCAATGCCGGGAAGAATAATAGACGCGGTCAAAAAAACAAACACGAGCAATCCTGTAATACTGCTTGATGAGGTTGACAAGCTTTCATCCGATTTCAGAGGCGACCCGACCTCCGCTCTGCTTGAGGTGCTCGACCCCGAACAGAATTCGGAATTCTGCGATCATTATATTGATATGCCGTTTGACCTGAGCAAGGTCCTGTTCATAACAACCGCGAATATCCGTTCGAATATTCCCGCACCGCTTCAGGACAGAATGGAAATAATCGAACTCGGAAGCTACACTTATGAAGAAAAATTCAATATCGCGAAGAAACACCTTGTTCCCAAGCAGATAAAACGTCACGGTCTTACCCGCTCGAAGCTCACAATAAGCGATAAGGCATTAAGACAGATTATTGACGGATATACCAGAGAAGCCGGCGTGCGCGCGCTTGAGCAGAAGATAGCGTCAATCTGCAGAAAAGCGGCTGCCGAAATCGTGGAAAACGATGTTAAGAAAATATCGGTAAAACCCGATGATCTTGAGAAATACCTCGGACCTGTCAAATACAGGGAAGAAGAATACAGGCACGGTGATGAAGTCGGAGTCGCGAACGGTCTTGCCTGGACGAGCGTCGGCGGTGAAATGCTCGAGATAGAGTCAGCCGTTCTCGAAGGCACCGGAAAGCTCGAACTTACCGGTTCGCTCGGCGATGTGATGCGCGAAAGCGCAAAGACAGCGGTCAGCTTTATCCGTTCCAAGGCAAATGATTTAAATATCAATAAGGATTTCTACAAGAATTCCGATATTCACATCCATGTCCCCGAAGGCGCGACACCCAAAGACGGGCCCTCGGCGGGAGTCACGATTGCCACCTCTCTTGTTTCGGCGCTGACCGGCAAAAAGGTGCGTGACGATGTGGCGATGACAGGCGAGATAACTCTGCGCGGCAGAGTCCTTCCGATAGGCGGGCTCAAAGAAAAATCCATGGCGGCTTACAGGGCGGGAATTAAAACCGTGATTATTCCTTACGGGAATGTTTCCGACATCGAGGAGGTTGACAAAAAGGTACGGGAGAAAATTTCATTTAAACCCGTCAAAACAGTTGACCAGGTGTGGAAAGAAGCCGTCGATGATTTCAACTGAGGTGGCCTATGAATTACAGTAATATTCAGTTTGTGTCATCATACGGCACGTCATCGCAGCTGCCAGAAAGCGATGCTCCGGAAATAGTCTTTTCCGGGAAGTCAAATGTCGGAAAATCCTCTCTTATCAACAGACTCTTTAACCGCAAAAATCTTGCGAGAGTCAGTTCCACCCCCGGCAAAACGATAACCGTGAATTTCTTTAAATGCGAAAGCGTATGGTTTGTTGATTTGCCCGGTTACGGATACGCCAAACGCAATCAGTCTGAAAAGAAACGCTGGGCGGAACTTATGGAGGGCTATTTCAGGCAGGGAAGAAACATTGCACTCGTCATTCAGCTGCTGGATATGAGGCATAAGCCGACTGCGGATGATATGACAATGCTTAATTTCCTAAGGGAAACGCAGATACCCTTTACAATCGTTCTCACTAAGAGCGATAAACTCAATAAAGCCGAAACCGCCAAACGCCGTGAAGAACTGACAACGGAACTTGAGGGATTCGGAGATATTGTGATGACAGAATTTTCATCGGTTAACGGAAACGGAACTGAAGAACTTAAAAAAATAATAAATAACAGAATCGGAGTGTAAAAACTATGTATGTATCAGATTGTGTCTCAATAAATGAACGCGGCCATCTTACCATCGGAAATTACGACACCGTTGAACTTATAAAGAAATTCGGCTCTCCTCTCTATGCTTTTGACGAGAACGAAATCCGCAAGAACATCCGTGAATTCAAAAAGTCAATCGACGATGAATATGACGGAAACGGTCTTGTTATCTATGCTTCAAAGGCGTTCTGCTGCAAAGAGATGATCCGTCTCTGCGATTCCGAAGGCGCCGGTGTCGATGTTGTTTCGGGCGGCGAGCTTTATACCGCTCTTTCCGTTGATTTTCCCCCGGAGAAAATCGTTTTTCACGGAAACAACAAAACATATGACGAACTCGTGATGGCCGTTGACAATAATGTCGGCAGAGTTATCGTTGACAACATCACCGAACTCAACACCCTCAATACCATTGCCGCCGAAAAAGGCAAGACAATCGGTATTATGCTCAGAATCAAGCCCGGTATCGACGCGCATACCCACAGCTTTGTCAAGACCGGACAGATAGACTCAAAATTCGGATTCGCTCTCGAAACAGGAGAGGCGATGGAAGCGATAAAGCTCGCTCTCGGCATGAGCAATGTCAGGCTCAGAGGACTTCACTGCCATATCGGTT
>JAFWRV010000457.1 GCA_017519685.1 Clostridia bacterium | reverse complement strand
GTCGAAACAGGCAGCAATCCGCATATAATCTGGTTCGGTGTCGCGGCTTGTGTCGGCGTTGCTGTTGCTGCCGCTTGCATTGTCACATCAAAAAGCAAAAAGAAAAATTCCGGAAGCGATGATAACAACAGCTCCGGTGACGGCGATAATCCCCAATAAATAAAAATGGGCTTGTAAATACAGGCATAAAACCGGATAATTAATACAGAAAAGCAGACAGGGAACAAATCCTTGTCTGCTTTATCTTTTTATTCAAGACGGAAATCAGTTTTTATTCACCGGTTTTTTTAATCAGAAATGCCTGTCCCGGCGCGATATCAAGATTTATTTTTCCGTCGGTAACAGCCGTTTCCCCTTTGATATTATTTCCGTTTATCGTAATTTCCGATATTTCCGCTTTATTGAACGCGGCGTCGGGTATATTCCATTCTCCGGTTTTTCCGTTTTCAGAAAAAGCAATAAACATCGTGTTTTCTCTGTCAAGCGGAAGAATGACATCTCCGCCGTATTTCAGAACAATACCGTCTTTTGTTATTTCCGATTTAATGCCGTTACTTACAATACCGCCGGAGAATTTCACAATATATCCGTCATCCTCTGTTACGAGTTCAAGACGCTTAAATCTGTTAAGATAAAAATACGGAAGCTGGAGGGTGCAGAATTGGCGGAGAAATTCACCTGACCAGTCCTTCGGGTCAACGCCCCTGTCCATCCAGATATCCTCGCCGTGCATAGCGCCGTAAAAGACGGCGAGCTGTTTTTTATCTGTCAGATGGCCGCTGTAAAGCTCGGGAGGAATTTCCATACACTCCTCAGCGGTTATATTACTTGTCCACCATGACGCGGGAATTCTGCCGAGAGTACGCATCGGAGCGTTCCTCCAGTCACGGGCGGTAATCTCTTTGCCCTGCGCTCTGTAATAAATACCGATAGGGTGCTCGGTTGACTCGGCACGAAGTTCAAGCTCGCGATATGTATATTCGGTAGTAACATCAATACCGAGCGAGATAATATAGTCAAGCATTTTATTGCGGGCTTCGTCTTCGTCTTCAACGGATGTGTAAGGGTTCATATTCTGCGCTATGCAGAAGTTATCAAGATGAACCGTTCCCGCTTCCCTGACCGGAGTAACCTCGCAGAATCTGTCCCAGTTCTTTTTGAAAAGTCCGCTTTCATAATAACCTTTATACGAAACTTTATAAGCGTCTCTTCCGTTGAACACTTCTATCACGGCAGGGGTGCCGTCTTTATTCTTAAGAACGGAATTCGTTTCAACAAGGCGTGAACTGCAGGGTGTTGCGCTGTAAGCGTCGGCAAGATTTCCGTGAAAGCTGACAACGGTATTGTATTTTTTCGCTTCCTCAAACAGATTCCACAGCGCGTCACGGGCGGATTTATCGCCGGGACCTGCGAGATATTCATTAACCTTTTCCATTTCGGGATAGCAGTCATCGTGACCGAGTCCCTGCCAACCGACAAGATAAACAATCTTCCTGATTCCCTGAGTCAGATTGTCAATAACCCTGATTATATCAAGCGCCTGTCTGAAAGTTATTAATACCTCGGAGCGGTTATGCTCAAAATCGGGTTTAGCGAGAAACATTTTCATCCATAAAGTCTGAGAATAGTCATAATTCGGTTTTTTGATGAAATCCATCTGCTGCCTCCTGACTGTTTTAAAAGATTATCCTGCTGAAAACGCTGTCTTAATGCCGAATATTTCTTATAAAAGCTCCAATACGGTATTATAATCGTCAATACCGTAATTACCGACCGTATGCTTCATCGTTTCATAAAAATCAAGAGTCTCACCCTGAGCTCCTTTCAAAGT
>JAFWRV010000456.1 GCA_017519685.1 Clostridia bacterium | reverse complement strand
TATGGCGCTGATTGAAGGCAGAAAGACCGAAAAGAAAGAGGGCTCCTACACAACCTATCTGTTTGAAAAGGGAATAGACAAGATTCTCAAAAAAGTCGGAGAAGAAAGCACGGAGGTCATCATAGCCGCCAAAGCCGACGATAAAAAAGAAACCGTCTATGAAATCGCCGACCTTACCTATCACGTTATGGTGCTGATGATAGAAATGGGCATTTCTCTCGATGACATACATAAAGAGCTTGCCTCAAGACATGTGATTGACAAAAAAGTCAAGCAGGAAAAAATGACCTGATTCAATATCAAAAGAGCAAAAGGGCTGCCGTTTGGCAGCCCCTTTTTTATTTAAATCAAGATGTGATTATTCTATTCCGGTATAGTATCCGGCAAGCGTTTCAACAAGAGCACGGCAGATTCCGGCATACATATATTCCTCATATTCTTCTTTACGGGTGACATTTACTGCCGTTCCCGATGAATTGGTGATATCGGGGAATTGTTTCTGACCGCTGCCGCTGATTCTTACGGAATCGGTTTCGGTGTAGCCGTGTGAAAGAACGGTCTGCATTGCCTCGCGGATATCGGCGCACTCGCTTCTCGTTTCGCTTATCAGATAACTGAGAAGATATATCGTATCGCCTCCCGGTATCTGCGAGCTGAAATCCGACAGTATGTTCACCCGGTTTTCCCACTCCGCCGCCTTCGCGTTTTCCTCGGCAACCGTGAATGTTGTCCTGTTTCCGGAAGCGTCAACCGCGTAAAGGCGGTTAAGCTCATTGAAAACATCCAGTGCGGAAAACACATCGGAGCGTATCAGCTGATATTTCTCATTAATCGAAACAATGTTTTTGAGCTTTTCGCTCAGAGCGGAAATGTCCTTTCCTATATCGGTGGGAAACAGTTCGATTTTTTCCGTCAGAGCGTCAACTTTTCCGTTCCAGTCATTTATAACCTCAATATCAAACGATGAAATCATCACCGAATAATTCCGGTTGATATCAAGGCGGAGACTGACATAATCCTTCATTACCTCCGCTTTTTCGCTGTCCGTCCTTTCGAGAAGCGACAGCGAGGAGGTAAACTCATTGTTTCGGACCTTTCCGAGAGCCAGCGAATAATATACGCTGTTTTTGAAAACAAGCACGAGTATTGTTACGATAACGGCGGCAGCAATTATCCCGGCCACAGCGGCAAGTCTGCCGTGACCGTCGGTTTTTTTATTGCTTCTGTTCGTTAATCCGCTCATGCCTGACCTTTCCTTACAGTTTTATTTTCGCTTTTATCGGCGCGTCAACTATCTTTTCGAGCTTGCCCGCTATATCGCCGGCGGTGTCCCTGATTCCCTGCGGAAGAGTATATGTGAAAACATAGGATAAGCTCTTTGCCATTTCTCCGACCGCGGGAACAGATGACGGATAAAGCTCCGCCTTCAGTTTGAGAAGATTCATTTTTATTACAAGAATTCTTTCGCTGATTGACTCAAGCGGACGCATTCTTATTTCAAGCGTATTGTAATCGCGCCAGATTGCGGAACTCAGCGCGGTGAAATCCGCTCCTCCGAGGTGTATTACGGATTTTCTCGGCGTTCCGTCCATTCCGCACTCCATTATATTGTGATCTCTGCCCTCATCCCAGATCATAGTGCAGACGTCGCCGTCAAAATTCAGGATGATATTGTCTATATTGCCGCTCTTGTCAGCCGACATATAAACTACCGGGAGAGGAAGCATGGAGGTCGGGAATCCCACGGCGTTCAGAAGCGCGTTTTTCGATGTCCTTATAACCTTGCTCTGAAGAAGCTGCTCGGTTATGCAATGATCCGAAGCGGGAAGAACCGGAAGCGGCTCAAGAGACAGGTCATATTCAGAAGCGGGCTTTTCCGCGGTTTCCTCAATGAACATACCCGGACAGTGACGGAATATGCACTTCTTTGTTTTGTCTTCGTCTATCTCACTGCAGTTGCAGACCAGAACGGCATCGTAACCGCGGAACATAATTCCGAACTGGGAAAACATTCCGTCGCATCTCGGAGTGTTCTCAATAGAACTCATCGGGAATAAAAATCCGTATCCGTGTCTCCATTCATCATCGGGATTCGCGCTGTCGTTTGAATGCGGCGAGGTCGCCTGTCTTATATAGTCTTCGGGGATAACCTGCCTGCCCGCGTATTTTCCGTAATTAAGAACGCAGAGCGAAAACTTCGCGAGCTCTTCCGGAGTCAGGAACAGCCCCCATCCGCCCGCTTCAAGACCGTTGTTGTCGGTTTCCCAGAACGGTCTTCTTGTTATTCCGAGCGGCTCAAAAAGCCGCGGCATAAGGTAATCAATAACACCCATACCCGTAACTTTTTTGATTATCGCGCAGCACATATACGCGTTTTCGCTTATATAGCGATATTTTTCTCCGGGCTCGGCGTACCAGGGCGAGCGGAAGAAATCCCCTACCCAGTCTTTTCCCGTTTTGTCTGAAATCAGACTGACGTTTTTGCCCGAAGTCATTGTCAGAAGATGATAAACCGTCATTTTTTCGAGCTTTTCATCCGGCTTTGACGGTCTGTACAGAGGGAAGAAATCAATCACCTTTGAGTCAAGGGATATCAGTCCCTCGGATATTGCGAAACCGATTGCGACAGAAGTGACGCTCTTGCTGACAGAATAAAGCGTGTGGGGAATGTCACGGCCGTAAGGCGCCGCATAACACTCGTGGGCAACTTTTCCGTGACGCAGTATCATCAATGAATGAAGTTCAATATTGCTGTTTCTGAAATCATCAAGCAGTTCCTTTATCCCGGCGGAATCAACTCCGACCTGCTCGGGAAAATCCGCGGAAATAAGCTGTTTACTTTCTGATGGCATATTCTGTCTCCTTTATCCGTTGTTTGAGGCGTATTCAAGCACTTTTTCAATAAGAGAAAGTTTATTATCGTCTTTCATCACCGTTACATCAAAATGAGGTTTTCCGTTTCCGGAACTGACTTTGAATCTTCCGCTGTAATGCGGAGCGATACGGTACATCATATCCATATCGAGATTATCGGTTTTGAATATGATTCTGTCTCCCTCAATTGAAATCTCATAGATATCGGCATTTGCCGCCTTGCTTCTGATGGTTGAAATCCTGATAAGTCCGAGTACGCTTTCAGGCGGTTCTCCGAAACGGTCGATAAGCTCATCCGTAACGTCAAGGGCGTCCTCCTTGGTGCGTATATCGGCAATTCTTCTGTAAATCTGAAGCCGCTGCGGCAGACTTCCGATATATTTTTCGGGAATGTGCGCGTCTATCGGAAGGTCTATCAGGCAGTCTTTCTCGGGCTCCGAGGGTTTTTCTCCCTTCTCCTCGCTGACCGCCTGCTCAAGCAGTTTAATATACATATCATAACCGACGGACTCCATCTGACCGTGCTGATTCGCTCCGAGAATATTGCCCGCTCCGCGAAGCTCAAGGTCTCTCATGGCAATATGGAAACCGGAACCGAATTCCGTGAATTCACGGATTGCCTCAAGACGTTTTTCCGCGATTTCCGAAAGCTGTTTTCCTCTCGTGAACGTGAAATACGCGCTTGCCCTTCTCGATGAGCGCCCCACCCTGCCTCTTATCTGGTGAAGCTGGGCAAGTCCCATCCTGTCGGCGTTTTCTATTATCAGAGTGTTGACGTTGGGAACATCGACACCCGTTTCGATTATCGTCGTGCAGACAAGTATATCTATCTCGCCGTCAAGCAGTTTGCGCCAGACCTCGCTGAGCTCGTCCTCATTCATCCTGCCGTGGCCGACGGCAACCGTCGCGTCGGGAAGCAGTTCTTTGATTTCAGCCGCCTTGCGTTCAACTGTTTCTATTTTATTGTAAAGATAGTAAACCTGTCCTCCCCTGCGGAGCTCCTGCTCCATCGCCTGCGCGAGAACATCCATATCGTGCTCGATAACATAGGTCTGAACAGGGTGTCTGTCCTGCGGCGCTTCTTCAAGCACCGACATATCGCGGATGCCTGTCATCGCCATATTCAGCGTTCTCGGAATAGGCGTGGCGGTAAGAGTCAGCACATCTACGCTCGGATAAAGCGACTTGAGCTTTTCCTTCTGCGCTACACCGAAACGCTGTTCCTCGTCAACTATGATAAGGCCGAGCTTGCTGAACTGAATATCCTTGGAAATGAGGCGGTGAGTGCCGACAACTATATCGACGCTGCCTCTGCGCAGGCCGAGAACGGTTGAATCTATATCCTTCTTTGAGCAGAATCTCGAAAGCATTCTCGCTTCAATCGGGAAGCCGTCAAATCTTTTGAGAATGGTCTGGTAATGCTGGAGCGCGAGTATCGTGGTCGGAACAAGTATCGCCGCCTGCATACCGTCGGCAACGCATTTGAAAACGGCGCGCAGAGCAACCTCCGTTTTGCCGAAGCCGACATCGCCGCACAGGAGTCTGTCCATCGGATACGGCTTTTCCATATCGCGCTTTATTTCCCTGATACAGCGAAGCTGGTCATCCGTCTCCGCGTATTCAAAACGGCTTTCAAAGTCATTCTGCATATCAATATCGGGTGAAAAAGAATGTCCCTGAACCTTCAGACGCTTTGAATAAAGCTCAATGAGCTCCTTCGCCATGTTTTTGACGGACGCCTTAACCTTGCTGCGTGTCTTCTGCCAGTCGGCGCCGCCCAATTTATTGAGTTTTACGGGTCTGTCCTCACCCGCGCCGATATATTTGGAAACCTGGTCAAGCTGGGTTACGGGGACATAGAGGATATCTCCCTTATCATAACGGATTTTGATATAGTCCTTGATTGTGCCCTGCGTTTCAAGACCGCTGATGCCGTCAAAAATTCCGATGCCGTGAGCCGAGTGAACAACATACTCGCCCCTGTGAAGCTCGGTAAGACTGTTGAAGGCGTTTTTGCTCGTCCTTCTTGTTTTTTTCGGCTTTACGGCAGTCTGTGAACGGTAGGTGAATACCGTGAACGCCGCGCCCGGATATTCCATTCCGTATGATAAGCCGCCCGGAACAACCGAGGTTTTTCCTACCGGGAATTTCTCGGGAAGCGACGGATAAAAATTACAGGGAATCCCTTCCGCGTTGAGATCACTCGCAAGCGTCTGCGCCGCTTTTTCCGTGCCCGCCATAACAATGCAGGTGTGCTCCTTATGCGCCTGCCTGCCGTTTATATCCTCGGTCAGGGCGGTCAGCAGACCGTTCCAGGGAACAAGCTGCTTTGCGGAAAAACTGATAAGCTCCTTGACACCCGTGTCAAAGCTTCCTCTCGGCAGACTGTCAAGATAAACGACACCCATATCGGTGTAGTTCTTATATAACTCAAACTGCTCAAGACCGTAACGCTCAAGTCCGCGGCAGAGCACCTTTTCCTTGAAAAGCGATTTGACCGTTTCATGCTGAAGCTGGATGGCGGCGTTGAACCTGTCTTTGACGGAAAAACTTTCGCAGACAAAAAGCAGACAGTTTTCCGCGTAATCAAATATTCCGCCCGAGCCGGGATAAATAAGCGGCAGATATTTATCGGCGCAGTTTATTTTTATTCAGCTCTTTATTTTTTCGATTTCCGCGAAAAGCATTTTATAACCGTCGCCGCGGATTCTCTTTTCTTTAATGTGCTTCTCAATAACAGCGATAAGCTGTTCGTCGGTTATCAGGACCTCCTTTGCGGGAGTGATTCTGATTTCATCGAGCAGCTCCGTTCTTCTCTGTGAATCAATGTCAAAATAAAAGACCGAGTCAACCGTGTCTCCCCATAACTCCACCCTGCAGGGATATGACGAATCGGGAGGGAAAAAGTCGAGAATGCCGCCTCTGACGGCAAACTGCCCGGGGCCGTCAATCTGGTCGCAGAATGAATATCCGCTTCTGAGCAGAAGCCCGGTGAGTTCTTCCGTTGAGTATTCCTCTCCCGCCGTGATGCTCAGCGAGTTTGCCATAAGAACATCGGGAGGTATGGTAAGCTGCATCGCGGCTTCGGATGAAAGAACCACAGCGTCGAATTTTCCTGTCAGCATCCTGTCAAGAACATTAAGACGCTTATGCTCGTATTCTCTTGAAACGGTTTCCTCTATTCTGTATGAAAAATCCCTCGCGGGATAAAGATATGCCTTTATTCCGAAGTTTTCAAGGTCGGCAACCATTTTTGATCCCTGCGTTTCATCGGGAACGATTACAAGCGCGGACCTTTTGAAGCCGGATACAAGCGACGCGATTACGTGCGCCTTGTGAATATAGGCAAGACCGGTGACTCCCAGAGGCGTGCGGTTTTTATGTATGGCATTGACAACCGAACGGAATTCGGGAATACTTTTTGCGATTTCGGTGAAACAGTTCATATATTAACTCCGGCTTTCCTCAGCGCGCCGATAAGTTCATCCGTACAGCCGCTTTTGTGGCAGTACGCGGTCATTCCGCACTCCCGGGCGCCCTCGCAGTTTGCGGGAACATCGTCGGTGAAGAAGCATTCTTCGGCTCTGAGGTTGAATTTTGAAAAAAGTTTATAATAGATTTCTTTTTCGGGCTTGAGCAAATGACAGTCCGCGGAAATCAGATAGCCATCAAAATATGACAGCGCGGGAATGTTTTTCCTGTTGTCATAAAAATCAGCGGCGGCGTTTGAGAGAAGAAAAATCCCGTATCCGTTTTTTCTCAGTCTTTTCACCAGTTCTTCCATTTCGGGATACGGCTTCATATACGGATAGAAATTGTAAGTCAGTTCACGGATTTTTTCATAATGCTCAGCCGGTAATTTATCCCCGGCGATGCGCATAATATCCTCCGGAAACACAACGCCGCGGTCTTTTTCGGACCACAGTCTGCTCCTGAAAATTTCTCTGAGAGCGATATCGGCGGTGTCTTTGTCAAACAGAGAATAAAGAATTCTTTCCGGGTTAAACTCTATAAGCACCCCGCCCATATCAAAAACAATATTTTTTATCATATAAATGTCCCTATGCCCTCTCCATAAAGATGGGAGGGCAGATTAACGTATTTTATATATTATAATACGATTTTTCAACCCCGTCAACAAACAATTTGGCGTTTTAAGGGGTATTTTCGGTTTTCAGGTTGAAAAGATTTTCTTAATATGATAAAATTTTAATGTTATATAAGGATGTGATTTTATGAAACTGCTGGCTCTTGACGGCAACAGTATAGTCAACAGGGCGTTTTACGGAGTAAAGCTTCTGACAACGAAGGACGGGAAATACTATACCAACGCCGTTTTCGGCTTTCTGAATATTCTTCTGAAACTCCGCTCCGATGTCAATCCCGACGCCGTTGCCGTGGCTTTTGATGTCAAAGCGCCGACTTTCCGCCATAAGATGTATGACGGCTACAAGGCAAACCGCAAACCGATGCCCGAGGAACTCGCGCAGCAGATGCCCGTTCTCAAGGAAATCCTGTCGGCTATGGGATATAAAATCATCGAGGCGCCCGGCTGGGAAGCCGATGACATTCTCGGAACTCTCGCTTCCGGCTGCGGTCCGGATGATTTCTGTTATATCGCGACCGGCGACCGTGACTCGCTCCAGCTTGTCAGGGATAATGTTAATGTCCTGCTCGCTTCAACCAAAATGGGTGCCGCCGTCACCGTAAAATATGACAAAGAAAAAATCAGAGAGGACTATCTGGTTGACGACCCTCATAAGCTCATTGATATCAAAGCGCTTCAGGGCGATTCATCCGACTGCATCCCCGGAGTTGCAGGCATAGGCGAAAAAACCGCGAAGGAACTTGTTTCCTCGTTCGGTACGATAGATGAAATCTACGCAAACCTTGAAACAATTGATATCAAAAAAGGCGTTCACGACAAGCTCGCCGCCGACAGGGATATGGCATATCTCAGCAGAACTCTCGGCACGATAAGCGATGAGGCGCCCATTGATAAAGACTATAACAGTTACATTCCCGCCGAGCCCGACGCATACAAGCTGACTTCGCTTCTCTCAAAACTTGAGATGTTCAAAATGATTGAGCGGCTCAATCTCAAGCCCGTCGCGCCCGTCAGGGAAACAGCCGATGCGGCTCAGGTGAAAACAGACCTTTATAAGGTTGAAGATACCGAACTGCTTTACAACACCATCAGAAAAAGCGGTAAAGTGTATTTTGTGTTTGACAGCGGAATTTTCTATATCAAAACGCCTCTCGGAGTTGCCGAGGTCAATCCCGACAATGACGGCTATCTCGGATTCTGCGAAAAATTCCTGTTTGACAAATCAATTGAAAAATACACCTTCAATGTGAAAGCCCTCTACGCTTTCTTCTATAAATACAGACTCGATATTGAAATCAACGGCATCGCGGGAGACGCCATGCTCGCCGCCTATATTGTCAACCCGTCTTCAGAATATTCCCTTAAGAGAATAACCGAGGAATACGCCGGTCACATCACATCGGACGGTGACGGAACAGCCGTTTACACCGCTTATCTTCAGGCGGCTTTTGAAAATCTCGATAAAATAATCGATGAGAGAGGTCAGCGCGAGCTTCTCGGAAACATAGAGCTTCCGCTTTCAAAAGTTCTCGCTTCGATGGAGTGCGAGGGATTCCTTGTCGATGCTCAGGGCATCAGGGAATTCGGAGACAGACTTACCGGAAAAATCAACACACTTACACGCGAAATCTTCGGGGAAACGGGATATGAATTCAATCTCAATTCGCCAAAGCAGCTCGGTGAGGCACTGTTTGAGAAGCTCGGGCTTCCGGCAAAGAAAAAGACAAAGAGCGGATATTCGACAAACGCCGAGGTGCTCGAATCCCTTGCCGCGGATTTCCCGGTTGTGTCAAAGATTCTTGAATACAGGACTCTCACAAAACTCAAATCAACTTACTGTGACGGACTGCTCAAGGCAATCGGCGAGGACGGCAGGATTCACTCGACTCTGAATCAGACAGAAACGAGAACAGGCAGAATATCGTCCGCTGAGCCGAACCTTCAGAATATCCCGGTGCGTTCTCCGCTGGGCAGGGAAATGCGTAAATTCTTCACGGCAAAAGACGGCTGCGTGCTTGTTGACGCCGACTATTCGCAGATTGAACTGCGCGTTCTCGCCCACATGGCAAACGATAAAAATATGATTGCGGCTTTCAATGACGGCGAGGATATTCACGCGATTACCGCCTCACAGGTATTCGATATGCCTCTGATGATGGTTACTCCGCTTATGAGAAGCAGAGCCAAGGCGGTAAACTTCGGCATCGTTTACGGCATCGGAGCGTTTTCCCTTTCAAAGGATATAGGCGTTTCGGTCGGCGAAGCAAGGAAGTATATTGAGGACTATCTCAATAATTTCAGCGGTGTGCGCGACTATATGAAAGCCGTTGTTGAGGGAGCGAAGGAAAACGGCTATGTGGAGTCTGTTTACAAGCGCAGAAGATATCTTCCCGAAATCTCCGCTTCAAACGCGATGGTCCGCGCCGCGGGAGAAAGAATGGCAATGAATATGCCGATTCAGGGCACCGCCGCCGATATAATCAAAATAGCGATGATAAGAGTTTACGACGCGCTCGAAAAACTCGGCCTTAAAGCGAAACTCATTCTTCAGGTTCACGATGAACTGATAGTGGAAGCGCCCTCGGAGGAGGCGGACACAGTCGCGTCACTCCTCAAACGGGAAATGGAAAACGCGGTTAAAATGCGGGTAGCCATGCTTGCCGATGTGGGTACGGGCAAAACATGGTATGACGCCAAAACATAATTATGGATTACAGGATAATTGAATTTGAGGAACGGCATATTGCCGGTATTGTAAACATTGAAAATCAATGCTTCTCTTCTCCGTGGACCGAAGAAGAAATCAGGGAAGCGTCGGAAAACCCCGTCTATCGTTTTCTCGTTGCGGAATGTGAAGACACGGCGGGTTACATCGGCGTTATAGAAATATGCGGCGAAGCGTACATAACAAATGTTGCGGTTCTTCCCGGTTATCGCGGCAACGGAATCGGCAGGGCTTTGCTCAAGGCGGCAGTTGACGGAGCGCAGGAGAGAAACTGCGACTTCATAACGCTTGAGGTCAGAGAGAGCAATTCCGTCGCGATAGATCTTTATAAGTCTCTCGGGTTTACCGAAGCGGGCAAGCGCAGAAATTTCTATACAAAGCCGGATGAAGACGCGATTATTTATACTCTGACATTCAGGAAGGAATCCCGATGAAAATACTTGCAATCGAATCATCCTGTGACGAAACAGCGGCGGCTGTTGTCGAGGACGGCAGACGCGTGCTTTCAAATGTTATTGCGTCGCAGGTGAAAGAACATATCATATACGGCGGCGTCGTTCCCGAAATCGCTTCGCGCCTTCACGCGCAGGCGATAAGCGGAGTCGTGAAAAAGGCGCTTGACGACGCTTCGGTTACAATCGCCGACATTGACGCCGTGGCGGTAACTTACGCGCCCGGGCTTATCGGCGCGCTGCTTGTCGGCGTCAACTTCGCCAAAGGTCTCGCCTTCTCGGCGGGAAAGCCGCTGATACCTGTTCATCATCTCCGCTCTCATATAGCGGCGAATTACATAACCTCACCCGGACTTGAGCCGCCGTTTCTCTGCCTTGTCGTATCGGGCGGCCACAGCCATATCGTTACGGTCAACGGCTACACGGATTTAACCGTAATCGGAAAAACCCGCGACGACGCCGCGGGCGAATGCATGGATAAATCCGCAAGGGCAATGGGACTTGATTATCCCGGCGGAGTTAATCTTGACAGAATAAGCGCCGAAGGAAACCCGGCGGCGTATAAGCTTCCAAGACCGAGAGTTGACGGCAGCAAATACGATTTCAGCTTTTCCGGGCTTAAAACCGCGGTCGTGAATATTATCCACAACGCCGCGCAGAAAGGCGAAGATGTCAGCATACCCGACCTCGGCGCCTCATGCATCGACGCGGTGACAAAATGTCTTGTTGACAACACCGTCGAGGCGGCTCTCGAATACGGGTATAAAAAAATCGCCCTCGCGGGCGGAGTGAGCGCGAACTCGGTTCTGAGAAGAAAGATGACGGAAGTCTGCGCTGAAAACGGCTGGGAACTCTATATGCCCGAAAAGAATCTCTGCGGCGACAATGCCGCGATGGTCGGCGCTCAGGGATATTATGAATTCCTTTCGGGAAACACAGCGGATGAAACGCTGAACGCCTACGCCACAATGCCGATTGACAACCCGTCGAAATAACCGGGCTACGCTTCCACGGTCATCTGTCAGGAGGGCATAAATCTAAACTTGTTAATAACGTGCTGAAAGACTTTGTTCTTGTCAGGCACGATGAGGAGGATATATATGAAGACCGGCAGAAAAGTAATTTCAGTTGCGATGTGCTTTATTATGCTTTTCGGTACTCTCGCAGTCGGCACAGACGGAATAGCCGATTTGCTTGAGGTGTTAAGTGTAAAATCAAGCGCCGCGTATTCCGTGGTAGATAAAGACGGAAATCAAACTGCTGCAATAAATATGGATGGCAGCGAATCAATCTCAAATGCACAACTCAAAGTTCCTTCAGATACTGAGGTGGGGTATGCCGTTACATTGATTGTAAAAGCCAAAGCAACCGGAGTTCCGGAAGGCTATTATGTCGCGCTCTATGAC
>JAFWRV010000455.1 GCA_017519685.1 Clostridia bacterium | reverse complement strand
GCGTTCATACCGGGCGCGTCGCCGCCGCTTGTTAAAACACCAATTGTTTTCATTTGAATATCTCCTTTGATAAAATACCTTGTTATAATACACTTAAATAATAAAAAAGTCAATAAATAGTGAATTAATTATTTAATCGGGATTATAAACTACATTATCTGAACCGAGTATATTGCGTAATTCTGACAGTAATGAATCCGATACTGAGCATTTTCCCGATGAAATATACTTTTTATTGTTTTTGTAGTAAAAGAAAACCGGTACGCTTCCTTCATCAAAAACAGATATCAGATTTCGTATAACGGGAATCTGCGGAGACTGATCCGAGTCAATACGCAGAAACAGTCCGTGAGCCGCTTTCTTCTTTTCCTTATGCTTTTCAGATACAGAGGTGGGAACCGGCTCAAGAGAATCGATAATAAAAGATACAGACTCTTCTGAACGGGAAACCGAACCGTGAATTATTACGGGCGTACCTTCTGAGAGAAGATAGCCGAAATCATTAAAAGCAGACGGAAACGCGATTGCTTCGCTTTCAGCGGACTTGTCTTCAATATCAATAAATGCCATAAGGTCATTTTTCCGGGTATATTTCTTCTTTATTGAATTAACAATAACGAGCAGAGTGATTTTACACTTATCCTGATAGGCGATGTTATCATTCAATACATCGGAAATGTTGTCCAATTTGAAAGACGAACAGAAATTAAGATAAGAATCAAGCGGATGACCGGAAAGATATACGCCGGTCAGTTCTTTTTCGAATCTGATTTTGTCTTCTTCCGAAAAATCGGTTACATTCGGAATAATAAAATCGGGCTCCGATGATGAGTCGGGTGAAATAACATCAAAGAATCCTATCTGACCGCTCATCCGGTTTTTATAAGTATTGTCAAGGTGATTAAGCACGGTTTCTGTTGCCTGAACCATTTGCCTGCGGTTTGCCCCGAGATTATCCAGAGCGCCGCATTTAATCAGTGAATCAAGATTTCTGCGGTTGAGATCTTTTCCGTAAAGCCGCGAGCAGAAATCATAAAAGGAAATGAATTTTCCGTTCCTTTCCCTTTCCGATACAATTGCGTTTACAAATCCGTAACCGATATTTTTAACAGAAGTAAGAGAAAATATTATTCCGGATTTATCTGATGAAAACTCAGGAAAAGATGTGTTTACATGCGGAGGAAATACTTTTATTCCGAGCTTATGACATTCGGAAATATAATCGGATATCTGTATGTGCAACTTCTAATCCATAAAAAACCTTCATAGCATTTTCTTTATCTACATTTAATATTGATGTTGATATTTCTACCATTTATGTTCCTCCTTATCCTTTAATTCTTTATATATCTTTACAAAATTATCATATCTTTCTTTTAATATTTTGCCTTCATTTAAAGCTTCTTTTATTCCACATTTTTCTTCTTTTATATGTGTACAACCTATAAATTCACAGTTCTTTATATATTTTCTAAAATCTATAAAATACTTATCTAGGTCTTTTGATTCAATTTCATAAATATCCATGGTTTGGAAACCAGGTGTATCCAATAAATATGTATTATTCTCTATTTCATATAGAGTAATCTCTGTTGTAGTATTCTTTCCTTTTTTGTTTTTTTGGCTTATCTCACCAATAATTGTTTTTGTTTCACCAAGTAAGATATTTGTAATAGTTGATTTTCCAACTCCCGATTGTCCTGCTAATGCACTAACATTATTTTTCAAACATTTCCTTAATTCCACTATTCCCTTCATACTTTTACAATCAGTAAGTATTACTTTATATCCAACACTTGAATAAAT